>JAFMJA010000244.1 GCA_017853735.1 Burkholderiaceae bacterium
AGTGTTTGCACTGACTGCTTCCACCCAGGTGGACTTGCTCATCAGCCAGTGCAAGCAGTTTCTCCCCCGATTTGCGGTCATGGTGGATCCCGGCCGCGCCCGGACTTTGGCAGCCTGTCTGGCCGAACTCAATCTGCCAACACAGGTCTTGGCTGGCGCCCAGGCCCTGGACGAAGTGGCCGCGCACGAGGACGTCGATGTGGTGATGGCCGCCATTGTTGGCGCTGCAGGCTTGGCGCCCTGTCTGGCAGCGGCGCACAGTGGCAAGCGCCTGCTCTTGGCGAACAAAGAAGCCTTGGTGGTCGGTGGGGAGTTATTTCTGCAGGCAGTGCGTCAGGGTGGCGCCACCTTGCTACCGATTGATAGCGAGCATTCTGCTATTTTTCAGTCGCTTCCAGAGGACAGGAACACCTGGAGCCAGCGGGTAGACCGGATCATCCTCACTGCTTCGGGGGGGCCGTTTCGTACGCGCGACCCAGCCTCTTTGAGTGAGGTCACGCCAGAACAAGCTTGTGCCCACCCCAACTGGTCCATGGGACGCAAGATATCGGTTGATTCGGCGACCATGATGAACAAGGCGCTTGAACTGATCGAGGCACGCTTTCTTTTTGGCCTGCCGCCAGAGCAACTCGAGGTGGTGATCCATCCCCAGAGCGTGGTGCACTCCATGGTTCAATATCGGGATCATTCGGTGGTCGCCCAGTTGGGAACACCGGATATGCGGGTACCCATTGCCTACGGGCTGTCCTGGCCCGAGCGGATCGTTTCCGGGGCGGCTGCCCTGGATTTCCATCAACTGGCCGCCATGACCTTTGAGCCGCTGGATGCACCGGGTCATGCGCAACGTTACCCAGGCATTCAGTTGGCCTGGGAGGCCTTGCGTGGACCCACAGGAAGCACGGCCGTGCTCAACGCAGCCAATGAAGTGGCGGTTGATGCGTTTTTAAACCGTCGGATCCGCTTCGATCAGATGCATGCGGTCAATCTTGCCACCCTGGAAGCAGTCAGCATTTCACAACCGCAATCATTGGCTGATTTGCTGGCGCTGGACGCTCAGGCACGCGCTGTCGCCCAGCAGCGTATCGAATCACTCTAAGGTGTGAATAATCGATGTTGACCATCCTGGCTTTTCTTGCGGCGCTGACCCTGTTGATCGCTGTCCACGAGTATGGACATTACAGGATGGCCCGGTGGTGCGGGGTCAGCGTACTTCGATTTTCGATTGGCTTTGGCAAGGTGCTTTGGCGCTGGCAACCGCGTGGGGCTGTCACCGAGTTCACCCTTTGCGCCTTGCCATTGGGCGGCTATGTCCGGATGCTGGATGAGCGCGAAGCGCCCGTGCCCCCGGAACAACGGCACCAGGCTTTCAATGTCCAGCCATTGTTCAAGCGGGCGCTGATTGTGGTCGCCGGACCCCTGGCCAACCTGCTATTGGCAGTGCTCTTGCATGCCATGGTTTATTGGACAGGCTTCGAGGAGCCGCGCTCCATTGTGGCCAGTCCAGCTTCAGGGTCGATCGCCGCAGGTGCTGGCTTGGTGGGGGGTGAAATGATCGAGCAGGTACAAGTGCTCGGGGAGTCTTCCAAGCCGGTTCGCACCATGAGCGATCTTCGATGGCAGCTGACCCAGGCAGCGTTGGAGGGGCGTGATGTGCGGCTGCGAACAAACCAGGGAAAGGAGTACTTTCTCGCTCTGGCACAGCTCGAGGCCAGGGAGGCTGATGCTGGGCTGATGCGACGTATTGGCATTGATGCGCCCTTTACCCGGCCGCTGATCGGCGAACTCATGACCGATGGGGTTGCGGCTCAGGCGGGACTGAAATCAGGTGACCTGGTGCTGAGTGTGGATGGCCAGCCCGTGACCGATGCGCGTTGGCTGCGTGAGCGCATCAGAGCCTCGGTTCAGGAGGGAAAAGGCCGGACAATGAATTGGAAGGTTGCGCGTGCTGGCTCAGAGCTTGAACTGCAATTGAAGCCGGCCGTTGTTCAAGATGGGGAGCGCTGGATCGGACGCATCGGCGCCTATGTTGGGGGCGCCCCCGAACTGGTCAATTCGCAGCTGGGTTTTGCGGAGGGTTTGTGGCAGGCCGGAGTCAGAACCTGGGAAACTTCAGTGCTCAGCCTGCGCATGATTGCGCGTATGGTGATTGGCGAGGCCTCGTTGAAAAACCTGAGTGGTCCACTGACCATCGCCGACTATGCAGGTAAATCTGCCAGTGTGGGTCTGAACCCATACCTGCTCTTTCTGGCCCTGATCAGCGTCAGTCTGGGCGTACTGAATCTTCTGCCTTTGCCGATGCTGGATGGAGGGCACCTGATGTATTATCTCTGGGAGGTCGTCACTGGTAGCCCACCGTCCGATTTGTGGATGGAGCGTCTGCAGCGTGGCGGCATTGCCTTGCTAGTGGTCGTGATGTCAATCGCTCTCTTCAACGACCTGATCCGATTATTGGGTTAGGGGCGTGACGTAAATTGATCCTTACAATAAAGCAAATGATGCTCATCAACCGTTATTTCCTGCGCTTGGCTCTGGCTGTGCTGGTGGTTTTTTTTAGCGCGCAATCTGCCTTCGCAGTCGTACCTTTCAAGGTGCGTGATATCCGTGTTGAGGGCCTGCAGAGGGTGGAGCCTGGCACTGTGTTTGCCTCTCTGCCGGTGCGTGTGGGGGACACCTACAACGACGAGACTGGCACTGCAGCTATCCGTGCCCTGTTTGAATTGGGACTTTTCAAGGACGTGCGGATCGAGGTGACTGGGGATGTGCTGGTCGTGGTGGTGGAGGAGCGACCCACGATTGCTGAGGTGGACTTCATTGGTACCAAGGAATTTGACCGAGATGTCCTGAAAAAAGCCTTGCGAGATGTCGGGCTGACCGATGGCCGTCCTTACGACAAAGCACTGCTCGATCGCGCCGAGCAGGAACTCAAACGTCAATACATCAACAAAAGCCTGTACGCAGCAGAAGTCGTCACCACGGTCACGCCTATCGAGCGAAACCGGGTCAACCTCACCTTTACTGTGACAGAGGGAGAGCCCGCCAAAATCTCTGAAATTCGCATTGTTGGCAACAAGGTGTTCTCCGAAGATACCTTGCGTAAACTGTTTGATCTGGATACTGGCAACTGGATGAGTTGGTATACCAAGTCGGATCGCTATTCGCGTACCAAACTCAATGCCGATATTGAAACCTTGCGCTCTTATTACCTGGCGCGGGGCTATCTGGAATTCCGGGTGGACTCCACCCAGGTGGCCATCTCGCCCAACAAGCAAGATATTTCGATCATCGTGAATGTGACCGAGGGCGAACGCTTTGTGGTGACTGGGGTCAGGCTACAGGGTAATTACTTGGGGCGAGACGATGAGTTCAGATCTCTGGTCACCATTCGGCCCGGCCAGCCCTACAACGCTGACCTCGTGGCGCAAACAGTCAAATCCTTCACCGATTTGTTCGGGAAATTTGGATTTGCCTTTGCCCGTGTTCAGTCCCGGCCGGACATCGATCGCAGCAACAACAGGGTGGCGCTGGTACTGCTGGCTGAGCCAGCCCAGCGCACCTATGTGCGACGTATCCAGGTCAGCGGTAACAACCGGACCCGAGATGAGGTGATCCGGCGTGAGTTGCGGCAGTTCGAGTCGTCCTGGTACGACGGCGACAGGATCAAGCTGTCGCGCTCCAGGCTGAATCGCTTGGGTTACTTCACCGATGTGAACATCGAGACCAATGAGGTGCCAGGCGCGCCCGATCAGGTTGACCTGAATGTCAGTCTGACCGAGCGCCCTACCGGAAGCGTCACCATTGGTGCCGGTTATTCGAGTACAGATGGACTGGGGCTGATGTTTGGCATCAACCAGCAAAACGCCTTTGGCAGTGGCCAGTCTTTGGGCATGCAGATCAATACCAGCAGCCTGAATCGAACGGTGGTGATCAACACCACCAATCCCTATTTCACCCAGGATGGTGTGTCGCGCACTTTTGACTTGTACCACCGGGTGTTTCGACCCTACCTCTACATAGACCCGGGAAGTTACAGCCTGGAGACGACTGGAACCAGTGTGCGCTTTGGGGTGCCGCTCACCGAGCGCGACACCGTCTATCTGGGAGCGGGCTACGAGCGAACCTCGATC
>JAFMJA010000245.1 GCA_017853735.1 Burkholderiaceae bacterium
ATCAAGACCAGCAGCACACCAAACACAATCACCTCAAAACTACCACTGGCACCCAGCAGGACCGGCAGCCACTGCTGCAACTGTTCGTCCATCAGACGCACCACCATCGCACCCAGCCAGGCCCCCCAGAGTTGGTTGACGCCACCCACCACCGCCATGAACAGGTATTCAATGCCCATCTTCAGGCCAAAGGCCGAGGGATTGACCGCCCGCTGGTAGTAAGCGAGCAACCAGCCTGAGAGGCTGGCCAACAGGGCGGCGATGACAAACACCGTGACCTTGTAGCCAAAGGTGTCCACTCCCATGGCTTCAGCCATCTGGCGACCATCCTTGAGCGCTCGGATGGCGCGTCCGGGCCGGGAATCGAGTAGAAAGATCAGGGCGGCGGTGACCAGCCAGAGCAAGACCCAGGACACTGCAAAGAAGCCTCGGCCCTGGCCGACTTCGATGCCCAGCAGGGATAGGCTTTTGAGCCCGATCAGTCCATCGAATTTGCCCAGGGCCTCCAGATTGCCCATCAGGTAATAGAGAGACAAGCCCCAGGCAATGGTGGCCAAGGGGAGGTAGTGACCTGATAGCCGGAGCGTGATCCGGCCGATGATCCAGGCCGCGGCCGCAGTGATGAGCAAACCCAGCATGAGGGTGGCCAGTGGTGGCCAGCCCAGATTGAGTGCGCACCAGGCGGCGGTGTAGGCACCCATGCCGACAAAGGCAGCCTGGCCAAAGGAGGTCAGTCCGGCCACGCCAGTGAGCAACACCAGTCCCAGGCTGGTGATGGCGAACAGGCCCATGTAATTGAGCTGGGCTAGCCAGAAACTGGGCAAGGGCAGCCAGGGGACCAGCAGGATCAGGCCCAGCACAATCCACAAGCCCTTCGAGTGATTGTGACCCATGTCAGTGATCCTCGTCGTCCTCGCCCGTCCGCCCTGAGCGTAGCCAGAGTGCGGGCAGAATCAGGGCGAAAACCAGGACCTCCTTGAAGGCGCTGGCCCAGAAGGAACTGAACGATTCAACCAGGCCCACGCCCAGGGCCACCACCAGGGCACCGGGGTAGCTCGACAAACCGGCAATCACTGCGGCGACAAAACCCTTGAGGCCAATGATGAAGCCAGAATCAAACAGCACTGTGGTGGTGGGTCCGATCAGCAAACCGGAGAGCGCTCCGATAAAGGCTGCCAGGGTGAAGGTAAGTTGTCCAGCGGTATGGCTGGAAATACCCATCAGGCGCGCGCCAGTGCGGTTGATGGCCGTGGCGCGCAAGGCTTTGCCGTACAGGGTGCGATCGAAAAAAAACCAGAGCCCAACAATGAGCACCAAGGTGGTGAAGAAAATGATCAACGCCTGGCCTGAGACGGGAACAGGTCCCAGGTTGAAAACATCTGCCCAGAAGGAGGGGTTGCGGTAGCCCTCAGGGCCGAAAAATACCAAGGCCAATCCGGTCAGGGCAAAGTGAACGCCTACCGAGACTATCAGCAGGACTAAAGGGGTGGATGACTCCAGGGACTGATAGGCCAGGCGATAGAGCAAGGGCCCCATCGGGGTGACCAGCGCCAGGCTGAGCACGGCATCGGCCCACAGCGGAAGATCTTTGGGGGCCAACCAGATGGCCAACAGGCAAGCCAGCAGCGGAAAGGCCAGCAAGCTGGCAACTGAACGAACAAGCCGCATCCCGGGCCAAGCCTCACGCCATCCCTGAGCGGTTTCAAGCAAAGCGGCCAGGATGGCCAACAAGAGTAGGAGCCAGACCGTGCCAGGGATAAATTGGCTTTGCAGCATGGCCAGGGTGAGGGCGCCAAATGCGACGAACTCACCCTGGGGAATGAAGATCACCCGGGTGACGGCAAAGACCATGACCGTGGCCAGACCCAGTAGCGCATAAATCGCGCCATTGGTCAGGCCATCGACCGTCAACATGCCGGCGATGGCAAGGTCCATAAAGTCAGCAGGTGAAAGTCACGACAATTTACTTGACGACCCGGAATTCACCGTTCTGGACCACAGTCATGATGCCAGTTTCATTGGTGTAGCCCCAGTGATCGGTCTTGCTCCAGTTCATCACGCCGTGCGAAAGCACCGTGCGACCCATGGTCTCCAGGGTGTCGCGCAAGGCCACTCGAAACTCAGCGGTCCCAGGCTTGGCTTTTTTCATGGCCAGGGGTACAGCCTTCTCCATGACCACTGCAAAGTCGTAGCTGTGACCGGCGAACTGATTTTTCTGACCTTTGCCGGCAATGGCCTCAAAGCTCCTGACAAAATCGATCGAAGCCTTTTTGGATGGGTGGCTGTCTGGCAGTTCCTCAGCCGCAGTGGCAGGTCCGGACACCACAAAGGTACCCTCAACTGCCTTGCCACCAATTCGGACAAGGTTGGGCCCAACCGCGCCGTGGGTTTGGTACATGATGCCTTTGAAGCCACGCTCCCGTAAGGCGATTTCGGGCATGGCAGCCACCGACCCTGAGGCAACCACCAGAATGGCATCGGGTTTGGCGGCCACCAGTTTGAGCGCCTGGGGGGTGACGCTGGTGTCGGTGCGGGCGAATCGCTCCACATCGACCAGCTTGATGCCTGCAGCTTCCAGGCGCGGTTGCATGGCCTTGAGCCAGCCCTCGCCATAGCCATCGGCATAACCAATAAAGCCCAGTGTCTTGATGCCCTTGGACTTGATGTGTTCCATCATGGCATGCGCCATGACATCAAACCCTTGAGGCAATCTGAACAAAAAGGGCTCGGCTTCTGGCGGGGCTCCCACCGGAGCGCCAGAGATCTGTACTGTCTTGGCTTCGGCTGCAATGGGAGTAATGGATGCTGAGGTTGGGGTCAGACAACTGCCAAAAATAATGTCCACCTTGTCCTGACTGACAAAGCGGCGCGCATTTTGTGCCGCCTTGCCCGGATCCGAGGCGTCATCCAGGATGATCAGGTTGACTTTTTCGCCGCCTAGCGTTTTCGGGAAACTTTGCAGTTGTGTATTCATGGGCGCGCCCAGGGCAGCGCCTGGACCGGTCAGTGACAAGGACACGCCAATATTGATATCGGCAAGGGCTGCCGAGCAGAGGCTGGCGCCCAGTATCGAGGCCAAGAGCGTTATTTTCAGTTTCATGACATGTCTCCTAGTGAGGTGGGTGGAAGAAAAAATTACCTGGGTCAACTGCACATTGACTTGATGTCCTCTGGAACGGCGATCGCTTTGATGCGATCTGGATCCTGAGGATGCCTGATGCAAAAAGCCCGGGTCTCAGAGCCTTCGCACAGCAAGGTGTCGCCGCGCTTGACCACGTGTTTCTGGATGAAGACCTTGTCGCGCCATTCGGCAATATGGGTGTGCACTTGCAGGCGCTCACCGTAGGTGGCGGTACTGATGAACTTGGTATGGATTTCCAGCAAGGGCGTGCCAATGATGCCGCGCGTCTTGACCAGTTCACGCCAGGGCAGCAGACCACACTTGACAAAGAAATTCAAAGAGGAGGCGTCCATCCATCTGGAAAAATTCGGAAAGAACACGATTCCTGCGGGATCGCAGTCACCGAACATCACTTCCACTTCATAGACAACGGTTTTGCTCAAATCTCTTCTCCTGGGAAGCCGGGCATGGAGTGCATGTCGCTTGCGATCTCTGCGATAGCCTGACCGAGCCCTGGTCCATGGGGGATGAACAGTGGGTAAGCTGCTGCAGGCATTTCATGGCGCCGCTGGGTTTTCAATCAAGAGTGCCATACCTTGCCCGCCTCCTACGCAGGCGCTGGCAATACCATAGCGCAAGTTCGACTGCTGCAGGTCGCGCGCCAGGGTGATGGTCAGGCGCACCCCGGTGCAAGCCAGGGGGTGGCCCAGGGCGATGGCGCCGCCATGTACGTTGAGGCGGGTCTGATCGAGGTCGAGTTCTCGACATACTGCCAGGGTCTGGGCGCCTTGCGCTTCGTTGATCTCGAAGCGGGCGATCTGGTCCAGGCGCAAGCCGGTGCGCTGGAGCAGCAAACGGATGGCAGGGGCGGGGCCGATACCCATGATTTCCGGGGGCACGCCCACCACCGCTGCAGCACGGACCCGCGCCAAGGTCTCGTGGCCATGGCGCTTGGCGTATTGGCC
>JAFMJA010000026.1 GCA_017853735.1 Burkholderiaceae bacterium
TCGGCTCCGGCAAAACCACTTTGCTGGAAATGCTGTGCAAGGCCATGCGTGACAAATATGACCTGGTGGCTATCACCAATGACATTTACACCAAGGAAGATCAGCGCCTGCTGACGGTCAGCGGCGCATTGCCGCCCGAACGTATCATGGGGGTTGAGACGGGTGGCTGCCCGCACACAGCCATTCGCGAGGACGCCTCGATCAACCTGGAGGCCATCGACCGCATGCTGGTGGAATTTCCGAATGCCGACATCGTTTTCATCGAATCTGGCGGTGACAATCTGGCTGCAACCTTCAGTCCGGAACTCAGTGACCTCACTCTCTATGTGATCGATGTGGCTGCAGGAGAAAAAATACCTCGCAAGGGCGGACCTGGCATTACCAAGAGCGACCTGTTCATCATCAACAAAACTGACCTGGCCCCCCATGTGGGTGCCAATCTTGAGGTAATGGATGCTGATACCCGACGCATGCGCAGCACAGAGCGCGGGATCAAACCCTATGTCATGACCAATCTGAAGACACTGGCCGGAGTGGACGAAGTGGTGCGCCATATCGAGCGCCAGGGTCTGCTACAGGCGACGCAGGCACCAGTCGGATAAGCGGCACGCAATACCGTCACTGCAGTCTTCTCAGATATTCAGCGGCACTTCACGCAGGAACACAGGCAGGTCCATCACCGGGGGACGCACCTTGGCCTGGCAAATCATCTCGGCCACAAAGCCACGGTGGTAACTCTTGTGGTTGACGATATGCAGCAGCATGTCTCCGCGCGAGATTGCGCCACTGCCGCCATCAACATACTCAAACTGCACCACCTCCTCGCTCAGTGGCTCGGTCAAGCCATCGGCGTAATCGATGTACCAGGCATCCAGCGCAGTCTGATTGCCCCGCAATTCCTCCAGGCTGGGCTCGACATCGGTGATGCGCTTGGTAAAGCCGTGGGCCACTCCAGTAAGGTGCCCTTTCCAGATCAGGTCGATCACATAGTTGTGGTTCAGGGTGTTGACCATGTTGCCAAACAGGGTAGTGCGTTTGGCGGTGGCCTCGCCAGCCGGCAATGCAGCCACCCCATCAAACATGCGTTGGTTGGCCCAGGCGCTGTAGCGCGTCAGCATGCGCAGATTACGTAAGACAGTCATTGCTCACTCCTTTTTAGCAGGTGGGCTTGCACCATGCCCGCCTTGAGGTGTCGGTATAGCTGCAAGCCCATGGGCGCGAGCTGCTCGGCGCTCCAGGCGCGCGGCGCCTCCAGATAGATAAAGCCTTCTGGCGCCAGCACCGCAGCGGCAGCTTGCAAGGCACTTTCAAACAGATTGGATTCAAAGGGCGGGTCCAGCAGGACAAGGTCGACGCTCTGTGCAGGCAGTTGGCGCAGGGCCATCAGGCCGTCCCCGCCTTGCACCTGCACTGTATTGGCCTGCAGCTGCGTCTTGAGGCTGGAGAGCTGAGTTGCGAGCGCAGCATCCTGCTCAAACAGCAGGACCTGTTTGGCGCCACGCGAGGCCGCCTCAAAACCCAGCGCACCGGTGCCAGCAAAGGCATCCACGCAACGCCAGCCACTCAGGTCCTGGCCCAGCCAGTTGAACAGGGTTTCACGCACCCGGTCGGGCGTCGGGCGCAGGCCGGGCTTGTCGGCCACAGGGAGCTTGCGCCGTTTCCACTGCCCACCAATGATGCGCACTTCGCCGGGTGGCCTGTGTTTGGATTTACCTGGAGCCAGGGCGGTCCCGCTCAAGGCTTGCCCCCCACCACCACGGTGGCCATCCTGTCGGGCTGCAACTTGCGCGCAAACGCTGCGCGCACATCGGCCACGCTGACCCTGGCCACCTGCTCGGTCCAACTGTCCAGATAGTTGAGCGGCAATCCATGCCAGGCGATGTTGGCTACGTTGTCCAGCAGCTTTCGGTTGCTGTCCACGCGCAGCGCGAAACCACCAATCAGGTTGTCCTTGGCTGCCTGCAACTCTTCCTGGCTCGGGCCCTGGGCAACAAAGCTGGCCACCACTTGGCGTGCCACCTGCACCGCTTGCGTGGCCTGGTCGGGCCGGGTCTGCAGGCCCAACGTCCAGGCACCAGCATGCAGGCCGGGGGCGAAGTAGCTGTACACGCTGTAGCTCAGGCCGCGCTTTTCGCGCACCTCAGAGGTCAGACGCGAGACAAAGCCCCCGCCGCCCAGGGTGTAGTTGCCCACCAGCAGGGGAAAGAAATCCGGGTCATTGCGCTTGAAGCCAGGCTGGCCGATCAGCACATGGGCCTGGGCCGAATCGAAGGGAATGTTTTTTTCGACTGCCTGGGCAAGCGCTTGCACCTCGGGCACCGGGGGCAAGGACGGGCATGGTCCGCTGGGCAGGCGTCCCATCAGTTGTGTGGCCAGCGCATCGGCCTGCTGGCGGCTGAGCGCACCCACCACGCTCAGCTTGGCACGGCAGGGCAGCAGAGTGCGGGCGTGCAAGGCCCGCATATCCGCCACCTCGATGCGCGCCAGGGTTGCTTCGGTCATTTCATAACCGTAGGGGTGCTGGCCAAACACCAGCGCCTGGAAGTTGCGTCCGGCCACGGTGGCAGGCCGGGTGTTGGCCTCGCGCAAGGAAGCGCCCAGACGCTGGCGCTCTCGCACCCATACCTCTGGCGGAAAAGACGGCTCGGCCAGCTGGCGCGAGGCCAGTTCGGCGGCCCTGGCCAGCAAATCGGGAAAGCTGAGCGAGCGCAGACTAAAGCTCATTCGGTCGCTGCTTGCACCTGCGCCAAAGCTGGCGCCCAGATCTGCCCAGGCCTCGCCCAGGGCGTTTTCGTCCAGGGCACTGTCATAAGTGCCGGCACCTGCTGCACCAGTTCTGGCCTGGGCCGATGCCGGGCGCAATCCCTTGGAGATCATGCCCGCGGTGACGCTGGCCAGGCCGGCCTGGCTTGCCGGGTCGCGCCGGTCGCCGGCATCAAAGTCGATCTGCACATCCACCATGGGCAGCGCCGGGCTTTGCACCAGATAGATTGCAGCTCCGGAGGGGTGGGTCCAGTGCTCGATGGGAATGCCCGCCTGCGCCTGACCCAGACCCGCCAGCGCCAGGGCCAAGGCCCCAAGCCAGCGCAATGTTGTGCTGTTCATGGAAGTGTGGCCTTTCTCAGTGGCGCGCGCCTGCTGCCGGTTTGGCGCGAGGCTTGTTGGGGTCGGGCGGCTGCGGCAGCAAATGCGCCACGGTCAGCTGGTCATCAGCAAAGTAGCGTGCCGCCACCGAACGCACCTGCTCGGCGCTGACCGCGCGCAGGCGCTCGAGCAGACGATCACTGGCATCCACAGGCAGGCCTTGCACCCAGTTGCTGCCCAGTTCACGCGCCTGTGCCATGAGCGAATCTTTTTTGTACACCTGGCTGGCCACCCACTGGGTCTTGACCCGCTGCAGCTCGGGCTCGGACACGCCTTCGCGCGCCACTCTGGCCACCTGAGCGCGCAAGGCTGCCTCCAGCTGCTCGGTACTCTTGCCAGGTGCCGGCACGCCATCGAGCATGAAGAGTTGCGGGCCGCGCCCGAACAGGCCGTTGGAAGCCCCCGCACTGTCGGCCAGGCGATCGCTGCCCTGGGTCAGCGCACGGTCAAGCCGGGCACCGCTGTAGCCATCAAGCACCGCCGACAAGACAGTGAGGGCCAGGGCATCCTGGTCCTGCGCACTGGGCGCATCCAGTGAGCGCAGGCCCGGCACCTTGAAAGCCAGCGCCACATAGGCCTGCTCGGCGGGGGCTTTGACCGCGATGCGGCGCAAGCCCACTTGGGGCGGCTCGGTGCGCGGCTTGCGGGTGGGCAAGGTGCGCGCCGGGATGCGGCCATAGATCTGCTCGGCCAGGCGAAGCACCTCGGCCACATCCACATCACCGACCACCACCACCGCCGCATTGGCTGGCACATACCAGCGCTGGTAGAAATCGCGGGCATCCTGCGCAGTCATGGACTCCAGGTCGCTCATCCAGCCCACCACCGGCCGGCGGTAGGGCGCGGCCTGAAATGTCGCGGCGTTGAGCGCCTCATACAGCAAGGCGCGGGGGTTGTCTTCGGTGCGCAGCCGGCGCTCCTCTTTCACCACCTCCAGCTCCTTGACGAATTCTTCATCCGGCCATTGGTTGTTGGCAAAGCGATCGGCCTCCAGCCGCATCACCTCTTCCAGCCGGTTGGCCGGAATCTGCTGGAAGTAGCCGGTGTAGTCCTGTCCGGTGAAAGCGTTTTCGCGACCGCCCAGGGCGGCCACCCGGCGCGAGAACTCGCCCGCCTTGAGGGAAGGTGTGCCCTTGAAGAGCATATGCTCCAGCACATGGGCGATGCCGCTGCTGCCATCGACCTCGTCCATCGCGCCCACCCGCAGCCACAGCATGTGCACCGCAGTGGGGGCGCGCCGATCGGGCTTGATCAGCACGGTCATGCCATTGGCCAGGGTGAATTGCTGCACCGTGGCAGGACCTTGCGACCAGGCCGGCAACAGCAGACAGGCCAGGGTAAGGAGTAAGAGAAAGCGTTTCATAGAATGCAGCATTCTATGAATGCCCGCCATGTTCAGTTTTTTCAAGAAAAAAAGCCCTTCCAGCGCATCGGCCCTTGATCCAGCACCTGTTGCCGAAACAGCCTCGCCGACAAGGGCCAACTGGCTGGCCAGACTCCAGTCCGGCCTGCGCAAGACCGGCACCAGCATCAGCACGGTGTTCACCGGTACCCAGATCGATGAGGCGCTCTATGAAGAGCTCGAGGCGGCATTGCTGATGGCCGATGCAGGTATGCCGGCGACCCAGTTTGTGCTGGATGAACTCAAGCTTCGGGTCAAGCAGCTCAAGGCCAGCGATCCGGCTGCGGTCAAGTCCCTGCTGATGGATGTGTTGACCGAATTGTTGACCCCGCTGGAAAAGCCCCTGCTGATCGGCCAGCAGATGCCCACCGTGATCATGGTGGCTGGGGTCAACGGTGCGGGCAAGACCACCTCGATCGGCAAGCTCACCCGCCACCTGGCCGATGGGGGCGCCAGTGTGCTGCTGGCCGCTGCCGACACCTTCCGTGCGGCTGCGCGTGAGCAGCTGGGTGTCTGGGCGGACCGCAATCAGGTGGAAATCATCAGCCAGGCTGGCGCCGATCCTGCCTCGGTCTGCTTTGATGCGGTCAACGCCGGCAAGGCCCGTGCCAAGGATGTGGTGCTGATCGACACCGCCGGGCGCCTACCGACCCAGCTGCACCTGATGGAAGAGCTGAAAAAAATCAGGCGGGTGGTGCAAAAGGCCGATGCCAGCGCGCCGCATGAAGTCTTGCTGGTGATTGACGGCAACACCGGCCAGAACGCCCTGGCCCAGGTGCGCGCCTTTGACGATGCGCTGCAGCTGACCGGGCTCATTGTGACCAAGCTCGACGGCACCGCCAAGGGCGGGGTGCTGGCGGCCATTGCGCGCGAGCGTCCGCTGCCGGTGTACTTCATCGGTGTTGGTGAGAAACTCGAAGACCTCGAGACTTTCAGTGCGCGCGAGTTTGCCCAGGCGCTGCTGGGATAGGGATGGTGTTGGACGCCGTGCCCTGGTCGGGATTGCGTCCGACGGCGCAGTAACTTACTCTTGCCTTGCCAGGGAGCTCCTGGCGGGCCATGCATTGCCGGGTATTGCGCCCGGCAAAACAATTTCCACCGGAGCGCGACCCGACTAATTACTCAACCTTGATCGTGCTACCTTAGACGACACAAGAAAGTGAGTGCGCTGCCGGGCGCACAACCCGGCAATGAATGACCCGCCGGGGGCGCCCCGTCAAGGCAAGTCCTGTCAGGGACAGCATCGATGCGCAAGGTGGAAGTGTTGAACACTACCCCCAGACACCCTCAGCGAATCTCCAAGCGGCTGCTGCCTGTGCCGCTGATATGTCCAATCTCGGCGGCCGCTGCAAAGCCATGGCGGCGAAACACTGCCAGCACCGCATCCACGCACTCAGGCGCGCAGCTCACCAGCAAGCCGCCACTGGTCTGGGGGTCGCTCAGCAAAGCCTGGTCATGCGCAGCAAAACCTGGTGGCAGCGTCACCTCTTGACCATAGGCGGCCCAATTGCGCCCCGAGGCGCCCGTGATCAAGCCCTGGGCGGCAAATTGGCGCACCCCATCGAGCAGCGGCACACGCGCCCAGTCAATGTGCACTGTGCAGCCCGCGCCACGCGCCAGCTCCAGCGCATGGCCGGCCAGGCCAAAGCCGGTGACATCGGTGAGCGCATGCACCCCCTCAAGCGCTGCCAGATCCGGACCCGGTGTATTGAGTTGGGTGGTATTGGCAATCATCTGGGCGTAGCCCGGGGCGCCCAACTGGTCTTTCTTCAGCGCCGCTGACAGCACGCCCACGCCCAGCGGTTTGCCCAGGATCAGGCGATCGCCAGGTTTTGCGTCGGCATTGCGCTTGACCCGCTTGGGATGGACCAGGCCCAGCGCTACCAGACCATAGATCGGCTCGACCGAGTCGATGGTGTGGCCACCGGCGATCGGGATTCCGGCCGCCTGGCATACCGATTGACCGCCCGCCAGGATTTTCCCGATGGTGTCGGTGGACAAGACGCTGATCGGCATGCCCACCAGGGCCAGCGCCAGGATCGGCTTGCCGCCCATGGCGTAGACATCGGAGATCGCATTGGTGGCAGCGATACGGCCGAAGTCATAGGGATCGTCCACGATCGGCATGAAGAAATCGGTGGTGGCAATCAGTGCCTGCTCATCGTTGAGCTGGTAGACCGCGGCATCGTCGGCAGTCTCAATGCCCACCAGCAGTTCGGCGGGCACGGGCAGGCCGCTGCCGCTTTTCAGGATTTCGGACAGCACACCGGGGGCAATCTTGCAACCGCAGCCACCGCCATGGGACAGCGAAGTCAGGCGCGGCTCGGCGGGGAGGATCAGGGGAGCATTCATGGAGCAGTCAGGTCTTGGATCAATCTCAGCAGGGCCGCCTGTTCGGCAGCCGGCGCAAACAGGGCTTGGCGCAGCCCGCATTGTGCCTGTAAGCGCGCCAGCATGCCGCCTGAGCTTGCGCCCTGCTGATGGCACTGGCGTAGCAGCGCCACCAGCGCGTGTGTATCGCCCAGTGGGAAATATCCGGCGTATTCCGCACCCAGCATGCCCACATTGCCGTCGATGCGCGAGGCCAGCACGGGCGTGCCGCTGCAGACTGCCTCCATTAGCACATGGGCGCCGCCTTCCATTCGGCTGCAATGCACCAGCAAATGGGCGCGCTGGATCCGTTGGCGGGTGGCTTCATGCGTCAGTCCACCAAGCCAGCGGTAGTGCGAACAGGCCGCCATGGTCGCTTTTGCCTGCTCGCCTAACTGCGGGTCCAGCGCGGCGCCGATATGGTCGATCCGAATGCCCTCTTCGGGCGCCAGCAGACGGGCTGCGGCCCACAGGGTCTGCGGCATCTTTTCCTCGCGCAAATGGCCCACCATCACCACCCGTAAATGCCGTTTGGTCTTGGGCACGGGTTGGCGCATCGTGGTGGACTGGTAAATCACCCGCGCCTTGGGGCGATGTTCTGAGGGTAGGGCTTGCAAGCCCAGCTCTTGCAACACCACCAACTGCTGCGCCAGCGCCAGCGAGCTCTGCGCCTGGGGATTCTCGGCCAGATCACGGTACAGATCGGTGCCGGTCAGCACCACCGCCAGCCCTCGCTGTGGGTGGGCGCTTGCCCAGGCGGCAATCGAGTCTGATGAGCGGCGCGCGTGCAGCGCCAGCATGGCCAGGGCCGGGCCATCCTGCGTCTGCCAATGGCGCAGGATGCGGGTCGGGTGGTGGCCTGCCAGCAGGCGCGCCCAGCGCCAGGCGGTCTGCCAGTTGCCGTTGTTGTCGCCCGCCAATGCCGGGCTGACGATCAGGATCGGCAACTGGACAGGCGTCTTGATGGGAACCAGCATGTCGGAGCAAAGGGCGTGCAGGATGGGTGGGCAGGGCCGCCACCCGGCAGCCACGATAATGGCGCCTTTGCGCAGCAGCAAGGTTTGCCACAACATGAATGTAGCGGATATGGATGAGACGATACGGGACAACGTCCGGCGCGCCCTGCAAGAAGATATGGGTCCAGGCGACCTGAGCGCCAGCCTGATTGATCCGAAACGCCAGGTCTCGGCCACCATCATCTGTCGCGAGCAGGCGGTGATCTGCGGCCAGCCCTGGGTGAATGAGGTCCTGCGCCAGATCGCCCCGCTGGCCAAGGCCCAGTGGCTGGTCCAGGACGGCCAGCCCTGCGCGCCTGGCCAGGTGGTGGTGCAACTCCAGGGAGCCGCCCAGCAGCTGCTCAGTGCTGAGCGCACCTGCCTGAATTTTCTGCAAACGCTCAGTGCGGTGGCCACCCAGACCGCCCGCTATGTGCAGGCAGTGCGTGGCACCCGTGCAGCCATTGTGGATACCCGCAAGACCCTGCCGGGCCTTCGGGTGGCGCAGAAATACGCGGTACGTTGCGGCGGCGGCGTGAATCACCGCATGGGTCTGTACGACGCCGTATTGATCAAGGAAAACCATATCGCTGCCGCAGGCGGACTGAGCGCAGCATTTCAGGCTGCCAGCGCGGTGGCGGCGCAGGCAGAGTTCATCGAGGTCGAGGTAGAAACCCTCAAGCAGTTGCAAGAGGCGCTGCAGGTCGGGGTCAAGATGCTGCTGCTGGACAATATGCCGCTAGACATCTTGCATCAGGCTGTCGAGCTGGCCCACAACAAGGCCGTGCTGGAAATCTCTGGTGGCGTCACCCTGGCATCGGTGCGAGAGCTGGCTCAGACCGGGGTTGACCGGATCTCGGTGGGCGCACTGACCAAGGATGTCAAGGCCATCGATTTTTCCATGCGCTTTCAGCAGCAGCCGGTGGAATCATCGACTGCCAGTTGAAATGAAGAGTCATGAAAGGACAAACCCCATGAAACGTCGCACCCTTCTTAAGGCCTCGCCAGCACTGCTGGCCTTGCCGGATCTGGCCTGGGGCCAGGCCTACCCCAGCAAGCCGATCCGCTACATCGTGCCGGTGGCTGCGGGCGGCGGCTCAGACATGATTGGCCGCACCGTGACCGAACGCTGGGGCAAGGTGCTGGGCCAGACCTTTGTGGTAGACAACCAGGGCGGCGGCGGCGGCGTGATTGCCAGCCAGAACACTGCCAAGGCCGCTGCCGATGGCTACACCCTGATGCAGGGCTATGTGGCCACCCACGGCACCAGCCCGGCCACCCGCAAATTGCCCTATGACCCGGTCCGCGACTTCACCCCGATTGGCATGATCGGCGGCACCCCCAATGTGCTGGTGGTCAACCCCTCGCTGCCGGTGAAGACGGTGAAAGAATTCACCGATTACCTGCGCAAAAATCCTGGTCAAGTCAGTTATGGCTCGGCTGGCGCGGGCTCGCTCACCCACCTGACCATGGAACTGTTCAAGCAGCAGGTCAACTCCTTCATGGTGCATATTCCCTACCGCGGCGTGGCGCCGGCCTTCACCGACCTAATCGGAGGCCAGACCCAGGCCATGTTCCCTGGCCTGGCTGCTGCGGTGCCCCATATCCGCTCCGGCCGTGTGCGCCCGCTGGCGGTGACCGGCAACAAGCGTCACCCGCAATTCAAAGACCTGCCCACCCTGGACGAGCTGGGCTTCAAGGGCTTTGATGCCATGCAATGGTATGGCGTGGTGGGGCCAGCCAATATGCCCGCCCCGGTGGTCAGGCAGCTCAATGAAACCCTCAATGCGGTGTTGGGTGCGCCTGATTTGCGCGAGAAACTCTCAGTGGAAGCGGTGGAGCCCATGCCCATGTCGCCTGAAGCCTTTGCCCAGTTTGTCCGCGCCGACATCGAGCGCTGGACCCAGCTGGCCCGCGCCCGCAATATCAATCTCGATAACTGACACAGAAAGATTTCATGGCTCGCAACACCCAGGTCACCGCTGACCACAATGCCCCGCCCATCACCCAGATCCTGGCCGAGTATGTGGCCAGCCACCCCTCGCGCGGCTGGAGCGACGCGGTTGATCACGAAGCACACCGCACCTTCCTCAACTGGCTGGGCTGCACCATCGGTGCGGCGCATCATGAGGCAGCCAAATCTGCCCTGGCCGCTGCCCAGATACTGCAGACCGCCCCGCAAGCCAGCCTGCCCGGGCGCCAGGAGAAGGTGGACATGGGCAGCGCAGCCCTGATCAATGGCATCAGCTCACACACCTTTGACTTTGACGATACCCACCTCAAGACCATCATCCACCCAGCGGGACCGGTAGCCAGCGCAGTGCTGGCCCTGGCCGAGCACAAGGGGCTCTCCGGCCGCGCGTTGATCGATGCCCTGGTGCTGGGCATTGATGTGTCCTGCCGGGTCGGCAACACCATGTACCCCGAGCATTACGACCGCGGCTGGCATATCACCGGCTCCACCGGCATGCTGGGTGCGGCCGCCGGCTGCGCCCGCCTGCTGGGGCTAGATGTGCAGCAAACCGCCATGGCCCTGGGCATTGCCGCCTCGCAGCCAGTGGGCATGCGCGAGCAATTTGGCACCATGACCAAGCCCTTTCATCCCGGTGGCGCTGCGCGCGCCGGACTGATGTCGGCTCTGATGGCCAGCCAGGGTTTCACAGCCAGCCCCAAGGCGCTGGAGGCCCCCCGCGGCATGATCCAGACCATTTCCACCAAATATGCCTGGAACGAGATCACCGACGAGCTGGGCCAGCGCTTCGAAATTTCCTTCAACACCTATAAGCCCTTTGCCTGCGGCATCGTCATTCACCCCAGCATC
This sequence comes from Burkholderiaceae bacterium, assembly GCA_017853735.1. GTDB lineage: Bacteria > Pseudomonadota > Gammaproteobacteria > Burkholderiales > Burkholderiaceae_C > Hylemonella. The sequence continues at coordinate 10,733 of JAFMJA010000026.1, forward strand.
GATGCCTGCACCCAGTTGCGCGCCCAGGGCGTGTTGGCCGATCAGGTGGAGCGCATCGAGCTCAAAGTGCACTCGCTGGTGCTCGAGCTCACCGGCAAGAAAGAGCCGGCCGATGGCCTGCAGGGCAAGTTCAGCGTGTACCACGGCTGCGCCTGTGGCCTGATCTTCGGCAAGGCGGGCGAAGACCAGTATGCCGATGAGATCGTCAACCGACCCGATATGGTGGCGCTTCGGCGCAAGGTCGAGGTGGTTGTCGATGACAGTATTGACGAAGCCAGCGCCGATGTGACCGCTTTCCTGAAAGACGGCCGCAAAGTGCATGTGTTTGTCGAGCATGCGATTGGCTCGCTGCAAAACCCGATGACCGATGCCAACCTGGAGTCCAAGTTTCACGACCTGTCCGACCCGGTGCTGGGCGCGGCGCGCACTACACAGGTGATCGAGGCCTGCTGGAAACTCGGTCAGTCGCCAGATGTACGGAGTTTGACCACGCTATCCCAAGGCTGATTTCGCCCCCCAGCTTTCAGTACCTCAAGGTCGGGCACGATTAATTGGAATCTGACCCCCATTAACAAAAAACGGCATCCAGAGATGCCGTTTTTTCTCGCCGTAAAAGAATCAGTCTTCGACGAAGGCTTCCTGTCGCTTAGACTTGACCGCCGGCATCAGCACGATCACCAGCAGCAACACGGCGGCGGCCAGCAGGCCTGCTGAAAGTGGCCGGGTCACAAACACGCTCCAGGCGCCGCGCGACAGCAAGAGAGCACGACGCAGGTTTTCTTCCATCATCGGGCCCAGAATGAAGCCCAGCAACAGCGGCGCGGGCTCAACCCCCAGCTTGATAAAGATGTAGCCGATCACGCCAAAGATCGCCACCATCCAGATGTCCCAGACATTGTTGTTGGTGGAGTACACACCAATCGCGCAGAACAGCACAATCGAGGGGAACAGCCAGCGATAGGGTACGGTCAGCAGCTTGATCCACAGGCCAATCATTGGCAGATTGAGCACCACCAGCATCAGATTACCAATCCACATGGAGGCGATCAGGCCCCAGAACAACTCCGGATTGCTGGTCATCACCTGCGGGCCGGGCTGAATGTTGTGGATGGTCATGGCACCCACCATCAGCGCCATCACCGCGTTGGGCGGAATACCCAGGGTGAGCAACGGGATGAAGGAGGTCTGCGAACCCGCGTTGTTGGCCGACTCGGGCGCAGCCACGCCACGGATATTGCCCTGGCCAAACGGTACCTCGCCCGGCTTGAGCTTGGTCTTTTTTTCGATGGTGTAGGCGGCAAAGGCCGACAGCAGCGCACCGCCACCGGGCAGAATGCCCAGCGCGGAACCCAGCGCGGTGCCGCGCAAAACAGCAGGCACCATGCGCTTGAAATCTTCTTTGCTAGGGTAGAGATGAGTGACTTGGCCGGTGAATACCTGGCGGTGTTCTTCTTTCACCGACAGGTTGGCAATGATCTCGCCGTAGCCGAACACGCCCATGGCGACCACGATAAAGCCAATGCCGTCGGTCAACTCGGGAATGTCAAAAGAGTAACGCGCCACACCGGAGTTGACGTCAGTACCCACCAGACCCAGCAAGAGGCCCAGAATGATCATGCCCACCGCCTTGAGCAGCGAGCCAGAAGCCAGCACCACCGCACCGATCAGGCCCAGCACCATCAGCGAGAAGTATTCCGCCGGACCAAATTTGAAAGCCACCTCAGTCAGAGGCGCTGCAAAGGCCGCCAGGATCAAGGTGCCAACGCAACCGGCAAAGAAGGAGCCCAGACCGGCAGCAGCCAGGGCGGGGCCAGCACGACCCTTGCGCGCCATCTGGTAGCCGTCGATGATGGTCACCACCGAGGACGATTCACCTGGCAGATTGACCAGGATGGCGGTGGTGGAGCCGCCGTACTGGGCGCCGTAGTAGATACCCGCCAGCATGATCAGCGCGGCCACCGGCGGCAGCGCATAGGTGGCCGGCAAGAGCATGGCAATGGTGGCCACCGGGCCCACGCCCGGCAACACCCCAATCAGGGTGCCCAGCATGCAGCCAATGAAGGCATACAGTAAGTTTTGCGCGGTGAAGGCAACGCCAAAACCAAGCGAAAGATTTGCAATCAGGTCCATGTTCTTGTACTCCTCAACCTGAAATGAATGAAGGCCAGACCGGGAACTGCAGGTTGAGCAGTTTGATGAAGGCCAGGTAACTGAGGACCGATAGTACGATGCTGAGAATCAACACCTCCTTGAAATCGAAACGGTCACCCGCCTTGGCCGCAACAAATGTCAAACCAAAGATGGCAGCAATCAGCCCCATCGATGGAAGGCCAATCTTGGGCAAGCCCCCCAGGAGAATGCCGAAAATGACATTTGCGCTGATGATGTAGCACAGAGGCCGCCAGGCCCAGGCGCCAATCTTGTCTCCGGTCTCGGTTTCAATCACCGTGGCCTTGAAGGTGATGATGGCGCCCAGGATCATCATGATCACGCCCAACAGCAGGGGAAAGTAGCCTGGGCCCATGCGGGCACCGGTTCCGATGCTGTAGTTGGTGGCGCCCCAGGAAAAGGCAACGCCAACCCCAAGGAACATCAGCCCAGAGAAGAAATCTTTCTGACTCTTTATTTTCACGAATAGTCTCCAAGAGATAACGGGTTAAGCCTGCGGATTCTGCTATGAAAAGACCCTCAAATGAGATGTGGGTTTCACCTATCTTCAATATTTCAACTTAGGTGTTTACCCTTAGCCGCTTAGGCAGCGACTCCTGCATCGAACGCATTAGCTAGACCTGGCCTGCTGTCAAGACAGTCACAAAACATGCTGTGGCCTCAGACAATTGCTTGGAGGCCAGAAATCCATTTGCCCGCATTGAGTTGCCAGCGCGACTGGATGATATCTGCGCGTCGGGCCAGCAGGGCACGCTGCGGTCGGGCAGCAAGACGCTGCGCCAATACCACCGTATTGCCCTCGCGCGTGGCTTTGAAGGCCCAGACGGCCTCTTGCCCGAACGCTGCGCTGATGCGCGCGACGCTGCGGGTGAAACTAGATGAGCGGCCAAACAGGTTGACCGTCATACACCCTTGCTCACTCAACAGGCGCCGGCAGGCTGCATAGAAGTCGGGGCTGTCGAGCACAGGCGCTGCGGCCTCCTGGTCGTACAAGTCCACCTGCAGCGCATCGATCGTGCCCCACCAGTGCGGCTGCTGAATTTCCTGCGCTGCATCTGCCAGCACCACTCGCAGGCGTGAGCTGTCGGCCGGAAGTTTGAACCAGCCGCGACAGGCAGCCAGTACCTGGGGATTGAGTTCTATCGCGGTGGTCTGTTGCAGGCGCAGCACCTTGGCACAGTGCTTGGTCAGTGAGCCCGCCCCCAGGCCAAGCTGCATGGCCCGGCACTGGCTCACCTGATCAGGCTCGACAAACAGCAGCCAGGACTGCATGCGACGGACATATTCATGCACCAGCGCAGTGGGGTCGTCCATGTCCATGGAACCCTGAATCCAGACCGAGCCCAGATGCAGATGGCGAATCCGGTTCTCGTCGGAGAAATGGACTTCTGGAAGGTCGAGATATTTTTTGTTCACCAGGGGATGAATTATCGGTTTTGTTTTATTGGCCGAATTTTTAACCTTGACTGATTTTTTTAGCCTTCACTCATTACTTTTTTTACCCCCCACTCATGAGTGAAGGGTAAAAAAAGGTTGAGTGGGCGGTTATAAAACTAGAAAGCAACAAAGCCTGACACAAAAGCAAAAGGAAACGCCAAGCGCCAATGAGCTATCGGGCAGCAAGCAAAGCCAGCTTCTTCAACGCTTCTCTCGCATTCTTCCCACACACCTCAGCCAAAGCTTCAGGAGAAAGCCCTCGAATGGCGGCCAATTCAGAGCCAATGCGCGGCAGTTCTCCCGGTTCGTTGCGCCCTTGCGCCTGGCCCTGCGCGCGCTGCGCCGCGGTGGTGTAGATCCAGTGCGGCGGCATATCGGGCGCATCAGTTTCCAGCACGATCGCTTGCAGGGGCAAGTCCTGCGCCAATTGGCGCAGCTTGCTGGCACGCTCATAAGTGAGTGCCCCGCCGAAACCGAGCTTGAATCCGCGTTGGACGAACTCCCTGGCCTGCTGCAGGCTGCCGTTGAACGCATGGGCGATGCCTTGCCAGGGCTCTGCGCCACCCACCTGGCGCAAGCCTTTGAGCAAAGCATCCGCCGAGCGTCGCACATGCAGGATGACGGGCAGGCCATGCTTGCGCGCCAACTTGAGCTGCGCCAAATAAAAGTGTTCCTGCCGCTCACGCAAGGGGCTCTCACACAGGGCGGGCACGAAATAGTCCAGACCAATTTCCCCTACAGCCACCAGCGCCGGGTCATCGCGCTGCGCGCTCAGGGCCGCATCGAGTTGCTCAAGGTCTTGCTCCCTGGCCTGGGGCACATACAAGGGATGAATGCCCAGCGCGTAGCAGTCGCCAAATTCATGGGCCAGAGCGCGGACTCGCTCGAAATCAGCCACCTGTACCGCCGGCAAGACGCAGTGCGTCACACCAAGGTCCCTTGCGCGCGCACGCACTGCGCGCACATCGTGCGCAAACTCAGGCGCATCGAGATGGCAGTGGGTGTCAATCCACATCGGCTGGCCAGGGCTAGTCAATCCGTATCAGCACCTTGCCCACATGCGACATGCTCTCAGTGGCCTGCTGTGCCGCCACCACATCGTCCAGAGTGAAGGCATAGTGGCGATAGACCTGGTGCTTGAACAGGCCCTGCACAAGTGCCTGGGTGATGTAGGCCGCCGCCTCATCGTGCGCCTGTCGCGGCATGGCATAGACCAGCACGAAGCGCAGGCTCAGGTGCTTGGCCAGCAAAGCGGGATAGGGCACTCGTGGTGCCTGGTCGGCATCGGAAGCATAAGTGGCCACCACACCATTGGGCTTGAGCATGGCGGCATCTGCCTCGATATTGCTGGCCAACGACACCTCAACCACCCGGTCCACGCTGTTGTCAGCCCCGGTGATCTCGCGTACCCGCCCCACCACATCCTCGGTTTTGTAATTGATCACATGGTCGGCACCTGCAAGCCGGGCCTGGCGGGCCTGCTCCTCGCGACTGACCGTGGCAATCACCCGCGCACCCTCCAGCTTGGCGATCTGCACTGCATAAAAACCCACCGCACCCGCACCGCCTTGCACCAGCACGGTCTGGCCTCGCACCGGGCCGTCCTGCAGCACACAGCGATGGGCGGTCATGGCCGGAATGCCCATGCAGGCGCCCACCTCAAAATCGGCCTGCTCGGGCAGCGCGACCGCCTTGTGCGCCGGCATGGTGGTGTACTGGGCGCAGGTGCCAAAGGCCCGGCCCAGAGTAGCTTCATAGACCCAGACACGCTCGCCAATACGCGCAGCGTCCACGCCCGGGCCCACCGCGTCGATCACGCCGGCACCGTCCTGGTGCGGCACGATGCGTGGGAATGGCATGGTCCACTGGTTGCGAAAACCACCACGGGCTTTGGTGTCTGAGGGATTGACCGCCGACACCTTCAAGCGCACCCGTACCTCGCCGGCCTGCGGCACGGGCAGGGGCAACTCGCCCCATTGCAATACTTCGGCGGCTGGACCTTTTTTGTCGTAATAAACAGCAAACATTTGGACTTCCTTGCTTGGGCTGATAAAGACCGATTCTGCCTTGACTGCCTGCGATTCTTTGCATAATGGCAGCCACCCGTTTCAGGAGACTTTGTCATGGCCAAAGATTTTGACCAGATGGAAAACAGCAACCGCTCGAACAACATGAGTATTCATGAGGTGTCGGACCCGGCTCGCCGCCTGCTCATCCAAGGCAGCCTGGGCCTGGCCAGCCTGAGCGCCTTCGTTCCCTTGGCGGGTTGTGCCAGCCTGGGCAGCGGGCCCAAGCTGGGTTTCAAGCCCATCCCCGCATCCAGCGCCGACAAGCTGCTGGTGCCCGAAGGCTACAGCGCCCAGGTGCTGGCCCCTTGGGGCGAGCCCATCGGTGTGGCGGGCGCGGCCATGCCGCCACTGAAGGAAGACGCCTCCAGCAGCGCAGCCGATCAGGCGTTGCAGATGGGCATGCACCACGACGGCATGCACTACTACCCGCTCGATGGCGAACGTCGTGGCCTGCTGGTGATGAACCATGAGTACACCGATGACGGCCTGCTGCACAAGGACGGCATGAAGCCCTGGACCGCTGAAAAAGTGAGCAAAGCCCAGGCCGCGCACGGAATTGCGGTGATCGAGATCGCGCAAAAGGATGGGCGCTGGCAGATGGTGCGCCCGAGCCGTTATGCAAGGCGCATCACTGCCAACACCCCCTTTGCCATTGGGGGGCCAGCAGCGGGCAACGCCCTGATGCAAACCGCGGCCGACCCGGCTGGGCGCACCGTGCTGGGCACCTTCAACAACTGCGCCAGTGGCATGACGCCCTGGGGCACTTACCTGTCTGGCGAGGAAAACTTCCACAATTACTTTGTCGCCAGCGCCAAGCCTGATGCGCATCAGAAGCGCTGGGGCTTGTCGGCCAAATCGCGCTTTCGCTGGGCCGAGCATGACCCGCGCTTTGACGCAGTGAAAAACCCCAACGAGCCCAACCGCTTTGGCTGGGTGGTGGAGGTCGATCCGATGGACCCCCAATCCACCCCGGTCAAGCGCACCGCGCTAGGCCGCGCCGCCCATGAGGGCGCCTGGGTGGCAGTGACCACGGATGGCCGCGCAGTGGTCTATTCGGGTGAAGATGCCCGCTTTGAGTACATCTATAAATTTGTCAGCCGCGACCGTAT
>JAFMJA010000246.1 GCA_017853735.1 Burkholderiaceae bacterium
CTGCTTGCGGGTGGCCTCATCCAGATCCGAAGCAAACTGGGCAAAAGCAGCCAGTTCACGATACTGGGCCAGGTCGGTACGGATACCACCGGACAAACCCTTGATCAACTTGGTCTGAGCTGCGCCGCCGACGCGAGACACCGAAATACCGGCGTTGATGGCGGGGCGAATACCGGCGTTGAACAGGCTGGTCTCCAGGAAGATCTGACCGTCAGTGATCGAAATCACATTGGTTGGCACGAAGGCAGACACGTCACCGGCTTGCGTCTCGATAATCGGCAGCGCCGTCAGTGATCCGGTCTTGCCCTTAACCTCACCCTTGGTAAATGCCTCAACATACTCTGCACTAACACGAGCTGCGCGCTCGAGCAAACGGCTGTGCAGATAGAACACATCACCTGGATAGGCCTCACGGCCTGGGGGTCGACGCAACAACAGGGAGACCTGGCGGTAGGCCACAGCCTGTTTGGACAGATCGTCATAAACGATCAGGGCGTCCTGGCCACGATCGCGGAAATATTCACCCATGGTGCAGCCGGAATAGGCCGACACATACTGCATGGCGGCAGACTCAGAGGCGGTGGCAGCCACCACAATGGTGTAAGCCATCGCACCAGACTGCTCGAGAGCGCGCACCACATTCTTGACCGACGAGGCTTTCTGTCCGATCGCCACGTAGATACAGGTCATGTTCTGGCCCTTCTGGTTGATGATGGTGTCGATAGCCACCGCGGTCTTGCCGGTCTGGCGGTCACCAATGATCAGCTCGCGCTGACCACGACCCACCGGCACCATGGAGTCGATCGACTTCAGGCCCGACTGCATGGGCTGGTCCACCGATTTACGGGCGATCACACCCGGAGCGACCTTCTCGATCACGTCGGTCATCTTGGCGTTGATCGGGCCTTTGCCGTCAATCGGCTGGCCCAGCGCGTTGACCACCCTGCCAATCAATTCAGGACCCACCGGCACCTCCAGAATACGTCCGGTGCACTTGACGGTGTCACCCTCTGAGATGTGCTCGTATTCACCCAGAATCACAGCACCCACCGAGTCGCGCTCGAGGTTGAGGGCCAGGCCAAAGGTGGGCTGGCCATCGCTGCCGGCCGGGAATTCGAGCATCTCGCCCTGCATCACATCAGACAGGCCGTGAATGCGGCAGATACCGTCGGTCACGGAGACCACGGTGCCCTGGTTGCGGATATCGGCGCTGGCAGACAGGCCTTGAATCCGGCTCTTGATCAGTTCAGAAATCTCTGCGGGATTGAGTTGCATGACTCTTTCCTTCTTTCCTAGGTTAGGCTGACAACCGGGCTTGCGCCTTAGGCTGTGAGAGCCACTTTCATATGTTCCAGACGGGCCTTGACGGACGTGTCAAGCACCTCATCACCCACCACCACACGAATGCCGCCTATCAGCTCAGGCGCCAGTTCGACACTGAGCTCCAGCTTGCGGCCAAAACGCTTCTCCAAGACGGCCCTGACATCAGCCAACAAGCCGCCCTCGATCGGAAACGCGCTCTGTACCAGCGCCTCCGAAGTCCCACTTTTGCTGTTTTTCAAGGCGCGAAACTGTACGGCCACTTCGGGCAACACAGCAAGTCGGCCATTGTCGATCACCGTGCGTAGAAAATTCTGCGCCTGGGCCGACAGGTCAAGCTTGGCCACACTGGAAACGACCTCATACACCTGTTGAGCAGATGTATTTGGATTGTTGGCAAATTGCTGCAACTGCGGAGTTGCCGCAATGGCTGCCAGCGTATCCAGCCACTGGGCGGCGGCTTCAAGATCAGCTGCACAGGCCTTGAATAAGGCTTCTGCATAAGGGCGCGCGATGGTGGCGATTTCAGCCATGTTGGTCCTTCTTACAGCTCAGTCTTGAGCCGACCCAGCAGGTCAGCATGAAGTGCTGCATTGACTTCCTTGCGCAGAATTTGCTCGGCGCCCTTGACAGCCAGTGCGGCCACCTGCTCGCGCAGGGCTTCGCGTGCCTTGACAATCTGCAGGTCCGCCTCTGTTTTAGCAGCAGCAATGATTCTGTTGCCCTCTTCAGCGGCTCGCGCCTTGGCATCCTCGATGATGGCTTGCGCGCGTCGATCGGCGTCGGCAAGCCGCTGCACCGTTTCGTTGCGGGATTTAGCCAATTCATCTTCAACGCGCTTGTTGGCCAGAGTCAATTCTGCCTTGGCCTTGTCAGCAGCCGCCAGTCCTTCTGCGATTCGACTGGCACGCTCATCCAGCGCCGCAGCGATCGGCGGCCAGACGAACTTCATGGTGAAAAGCACCAGCAAGGCGAAGACGATGGCCTGCGCTAGCAATGTTCCATTAATACTCACAGTGCATCCCCTTCAGACAGGTAGAGCCAGGTAGTGATTACTTGACCAGGCGTGCGATCTGGCTCAGGAACGGGTTGGCGGTGGTGAACCACAACGCAATACCCACACCAATAATGAAGGCCGCGTCAATCAGACCAACCAGCAAGAACATTTTGGTTTGCAGTTCGCCCATCAGCTCGGGCTGGCGTGCACCGGCTTCCAGAAATTTACTGCCCATGATGCCAATGCCGATACAAGCACCCAGAGCGCCCAATCCGATGATCAGACCAGCGGCCAGGGCAACAAAACCGATAACTTCCATGATGACTCCTTAAATGACGAGAGAAAAACGAAAAAGAACTAAAAACCGCTCAATGCGCGTCATGCGCCTGTCCGATGTAGACCAGGGTCAACATCATGAAAACAAAGGCCTGCAACGTAATGATCAGGATGTGAAAAACAGCCCATGCCCAGCCCGCAACAATATGCAGCAAGAGCAGCATCAGATCAGACAACTGAAAAGAAAAAGCCCAGGCGCCGCCCAACAAGGCGATCAGCATGAACACCAGCTCGCCGGCGTACATATTGCCAAACAACCGCATGCCATGCGAGACAGTCTTGGCGACAAATTCAATCAGCTGCATCGACAGGTTGACAATGCCAAGCAGCAAGGCGTAAATGGGGTTCTTGCTGGTTCCAAAGGGGGCGCAGACCAGTTCGTGGGCCCAGCCACCCACACCTTTGATCTTCAAGTTGTAGAACAGGCAGATGAAAAGTACCGACACCGACATGGCCATGGTGCTGGACAAATCGGCCGTCGGAACCACTCGGAGATAGGCATGGCTGGCATCAAGACCCGCCACACCATACATGAATGACCAGATTTCGGGCAACAGGTCCACCGGCAACAGGTCCATCGCATTGAGCAGGAAGATCCACACAAAGATCGTCAAGGCCAATGGCGCCACCAGCTTGCGGCTGTTTTCATTATGGACAATGCTCTTGGCTTCACGGTCCACCATTTCCACCAGGAACTCAACCGCCGCCTGCAAACGCCCCGGCACACCGGAAGTCACTGAACTCGCCACGCGCCACAGAATGAAGCTGAACACCACGCCAATGGTGATGGAGAAAAACAGGGAGTCCAGATTGAAAACCGAGAAATCAACGATTTCCGTCTGAGGCTTGTTTTGCCAATGCGTCAGATGGTGAACGATGTATTCACTGGCCGAGGGCGCATGTGCTTGTGCTGACATGGTTCAACTCTTTCGAACTTTCAAATTTTTCTAGGTTTGGGCTGCACCAGCAGGGCCAACCAATAAACTTTCAGTGCCACAACAAGGCCAGCCAGAAGGGCCAACCAGCTCAAATTCTCAATCAGCCTGGGCGCCACCAACAACATGGCCGCACAGAGCAACAACTTCATCGCCTCCCAGCCCAACAAACGGACAACAAGTGCCATCGCTTGCGTTGGTACCGGCTTTGCCAATAAAGCCTTGGCAAAAATGGCCGAGGGCAAGGTCACCGATATTGCGCCATACAGCGCCGACCAAGCCGATGCCCCTTGGCCAGAAAATCCCCAAACGGCCAAGGCCGTCAACACCCCCGACAAAGCCTGCCATCCAATCACGCTCCACAATGGAACGGAGGGATTTTTTTCTCGCCAGGCCTGAGCCTCTTGAGCCGTCAGGGGGGCTACAACATGGTCATCCTGTTCATCGTCATAAGCGTGCAACATATCAG
>JAFMJA010000027.1 GCA_017853735.1 Burkholderiaceae bacterium
TTCTCCGTGGTGATCTTCACCACTGACGAAAAGTTCAAATACATCATGAACGTAAAGATCGCGCCGCCTGCCAGTCCCCCCAGTAAAAATGTTGGCGCATGCAGCATTTGCGAGACTGTCGGTATCAACCCGGTACTCGGCAAAGCCCCGGCCGCCACGCCTACAGCAGCGATCGAGGCGAGTACCAAGCTGGAAATCGATGTCACAAGGATGATGAGGCCGGTCACGCGAAGTTTTTCTGCCACGGTTTGCGCGTTGCGGTTCCATGGGTGGAATTCCGCTGCAAACCCTCGCATGGTCAAGAATCCGGCTGCGATCGTGCCGCTGACAGCCATCAGCCAGCGCACGTCTGGGGTTGTCCATGCGATCACGAATGCAATCGCTCCCAGGATGGCAATGCTACCGATGACCATGGATGGGGTCGGTCGACGCCGAAAAAACAAGCAGCCCGCAATCATCGCGAACGGAGTGGCGATACGCAATATGACACTGCCCTGAACCGGAGTCACATAGGTGAGGGTCTGGAAATAGAACACTTCAAGCAGGATGATTCCAAGTCCAACCACCCAGCTCAGCGGATGAAAAATGATTTCCCGAGCATTTGGCCCAGGACCAAGCGCCAACAACGTCATCACCGCTGAGACCAGCACAGCGTAAAGGATGAAGGCAATGGGATGCGCCCCAAGCGTATGCCCAACGGCATAAAGCAGGCTAAGTGCACCGATGCAAGTAACGCAACCCACAGCTTCAAGCCAGCCTCTGCCCGAACTGGGTGAGGACTGGTGAAGGGAGACATTAGACCGGTTCATTTGGCGAGCATGAAGCCGGGTTTCAGCGGTACATCACCACATCTCATCGGCGCAGCGCAGGCATCAGCCTGGCCACACTGCTCAGCGCCCCAATCAAGGCCAGCCCGCAGCCAAACCAGATGGAGGCTTGCAGCCCCCTCTGTGGCCAGGTGGTCAGACAAAACGCGACCAGCGCAGCCCCAATCGATTGGCCCAGCAGCCTTGAGGTGGCGAGAATGCCGCTGGCGCCACCGCTGCGATGGCTGGGCGCGCTGGTCATCAGAGCGAACATATTGGGTGACTGAAAAAACCCAAAACCTATGGCGCACAGCACCAGGCGCCAGCCGATATCCATTGCACTGGCTGTATTGGGCATGGAGCCAATCAGCCATAGACCCAGCGCAAGCAAGAGCAAGCCAAGAAAACCCAGCTTGCCAGGTGCGATATGCTGAACCAGATGAGCCGAAAGCAAGGGCATCAGAATCAGGGCGATCGGCCAGGGGGAGATCAGCCAGCCCACTTCGGCAGGACTGAAGCCCATCTGGGTAGTCAGTAAAAAAGGCAGCATCACAAATGCCAGTCCTTGCACTGAAAAAGCACAAATTGATGTAATGGCCGACAGCGAAAAAACCGGAATGGCAAACAGATCCACCGAAAAAATCGGGGCATTTTGTCCTGCTTCACGCTGTATGAGCCAATAGCCGCAGACCAAGCCACCCGCCAAGACCAAAGTGGCGGCAGGCCAAGTGAGATGGGCGGCGCCCGCGATCGCAAAGAGAACGCTAGCCAACATGGCGGCACACAGTAATGCCGAAATGCCATCAAATGGGCGTACGTGGCGCTGAGTGTGGGGCAGATGCTTGGCAGCCAGCAACAGCGCCAGCGAGGCGATCGGAACAGTCTGGAAATAAAGCCAGGGCCAGTTCGTGATGGACAAGACGATGGAGCTGATCGTGGGGCCCAGGGTTAGGGCCAAACTGGCGATCATGGCGTACAGGCCCAGCCCGCTCGCCAATTTATTCGCAGGGTAAATCGCCTTTACCAGGGCTGGTACAGTGGCCGCCACAGCAGCTGCGCCAAGGCCCAGGAATGCGCGACTGAATATCAAGCTCATCAGCGTGGTGGAAAAGCCGCAAGCCAGGCTGCCGATGGCGAACACCATCAGCCCGGTCAAAAATACTTTGCGATGGCCATAAATTTCCCCCAACGCAGCCAATGGGAGGAGCGCAGCTATCACGATCAAGTAATAGGCATTGATGATCCAGATGGCGGTGGCAGGGGGCGCGCCAATGCCCGAAGCAATGGCCGGTATGGCAGTGCTGGTCAACGTCATGTCGACCGTGACGACGGTCACCCCCAGCATCGCTGCCAGGACGGCAAGGGGGTTCATGCGAGTTCGGTCTTCAGTCTGCGTAGCCAGGCATCTCGCGATCAAGCACGCGCATCATCGCCTCAAAAAACAGGCGGTCCCGCTCATCACGCGAGTGGCGGTCATCCGGGTGCGGTGTTTGCACCTTTTTAACCACCTCATCCGACAGCACACTGAGCGGCCTGCCTGTGCTCAGGGCCAGCACCTGGGCGCGGCACACCCGTTCGAGGCGGTAGAGACGGCGGTAGGCCTGGGCAATGGTGTTGCCGGTCACCAGCACGCCATGGTTTTTCATGAAAACCGTGTGCTTTTGTCGCGGGTCTTGACCATCGGAAGCGCACAGTACGCCGGCCAGTCGTTCGCCCTCTTGCAGGGTGTCGGCCACACCGGTGTAGTGGTCATCATAGGCAATAAAGCCATCGTAAAAAGAGGCGGTCTGGCTGGCGGGCAGCAGGCGGTTGTCTTGCAGCATGTTGAGTGCCACCGCCCAGGTCTGGTGGGTGTGCAGCACCACCCGCGCCCCGCTGATGCGGTGAATGGGCGCGTGGATGCATTGCGCAGAGGTTTCCACCACGCCCTTGCCTTGCAGGGTGTTGCCGGCTTCGTCAAACACGATCATGTCGCTGGCGCGCGCTTCAGACCAGTGCAGGCCAAAAGGAAGAATCAGGAATTGGTCATCCCGCCCGGGCACGGTAACGGTGAAATGGTTGTCAATGCCTTCTTCCAGCTGGTGGAACACCGCCAGCCGGTGCGCTGCAGCCAGCTGGATTTTGGCCTGCTCAATGGAATTGGCTGCGCGCAGTGGATGGACGGACATGACAGACCCTTTCTTTCAGTGATGCGGACCAAGTGTAGCGTGCCCTATGGGTGCAGCCAGGCCGCTCCCCGCACGCCCGAGGAGTCGCCATGCAAGGCCTGCACCACTGGCGTGGTGATCGGGCGGGTGAAGGTGTTCCTGGGTATGAGAACGGGCACACGTTGGTAAATCTCGCTCACCTGGCTCATGCCTCCGCCCAGCACAATCACATCGGGGTCGAGCAGATTGATGACCTGCGCCAGGGCACGTGCCAGCCGATCCACATAGCGTTCGAAAGTTTGAAGCGCTTGCGGGTTGCCAGCCCGCATTTGCTGGATGACCAATTCAGAAGCAATGCTTTGCCCGGTGGTGCGCTCATGATCTTTAGCAAAGCCTGTACCGCTGAGCCAGGTTTCCAGGCAGCCTGTCTGGCCGCACCAGCAGGGGGGAGTTTGCAGCTCCTGGGCGCTGGGCCAGGGCAGGGGGTTGTGGCCCCATTCACCGGCCACCGCATTCCTGCCCTGCCAGACGCACTGTGACAAGGCAATGCCGCCGCCGCAGCCCGTGCCCAGAATCACAGCAAAAACCACACGGGCATTAGCGGCAGCACCATCCACCGATTCGCTCAAGGCCAGGCAGTTGGCATCGTTTTCGACGTGAACGGAGCACTTCAGTCGCTGCGCCAGATCTTGTTGCAGTCGCTCGCCATTGAGAGCCAGGGTACTGGCCCCACGAACGCGCTGGGTGGTGGGGTCGATGCAGCCGGGAATGCCCACCCCCAGCGCCGAGCCCGCGGGAATTTGACAGTTCTGCCGGGCCAGATTGACCAGTTCCTCGATACGGGCGAGGATGTCGGCATAACTTTCACGCGGGGTGGGCAGTCGGTGTCGGAATAAAAAAGAGTTGTCCTCAGCCAACACCGCCACTTCGGTTTTGGTGCCACCCAGATCAATGCCGATGCGTTTACGGGTCATGGAGTATGTGGAGGGCGTAGGTGCCAGGTGAGGTCAATGTCTGAAGTGTAAAAGAGCCCAGACTGGCAGGGCCAGCTCCACTAAAGCTGGCCCAGAGTCTGGTATGACTTGCTCGGGCTCAGAGCGAACTCCTCGCGCTTTCAATTGCTCTTTGTAGTTCATATGATTTGCATAAAAAATTTCCAGACAAAGCCTAGTGTTAAAAATGAATAAGAAAAAAATGCAATCGCTCAGTAAACGTAAATTTCTTGGGTATGTATCAGCCGCTGCGGCAGTTTCAGGATTCCCGCTGAAGGGCTTTTCGAGTGACTATGGACGTGACCTTGGTTTTCCTTCAGGTTGGGGGCCAATGGGTAAAACGCCCAATCCATGGGCTTATGACGATTGGATCGTTGGCAATTTTTCAGGTGGCATAGAGCAACTTTTTAACAAGGTCGTCGTCAAGGCACCATCAGAAGCTACTTATATGGCTGACAAGCCCACTCCAATGCGATGGAGTTTGTTCAGTTCTTTTTAAGACTACCAAAGAAGTAACGGCAAGATGGGAATGCTAGTTGCTCGCGCGGATTCAATTTATTTTGAAAACTATGAATTCGAGCGATCTGAATCGATGCGTTTTTATAGCAAGTCCATGGCGAAAAGCGTTTTGAGCTTGCTGACAGGTTTTGCGTTGGAACATGGTGTTCTGTCGAATCTTGAGGACACTATTGACAAGTATGATGCCCGCCTTAAAGGCAAGCCGCTGGGTGCTATCACGATAAGGCAAGCATTGAACATGTCCAGCGGTGTCGATATTTGCCATTGGCTGTGTGGCGCACCAAACAACTTCGAGCGTTTTGAATTACATGGATTTCTTGGGCATCCTAAGCATCGCGGAAAAAATACAGATCAGGATGCAGTGATTATTAATTGGCCGTACGGCTTTAAGAGTCAACCAGGTACATCGTTCAACTACTCTCATGTTGATCCGCAGCTCATCAGCATGGCTATTCGAGCGGCAACAAAAATGTCTATTGCTCAATTCATGGAGAGGGGACTTTGGAAAGAAATTGGAGCTGAGGCGGACGCCGTATGGTTGACCGATGCTGCTGGTGCTGAAGATGTGAGCTCCAGCCTCCTTGCCTGCATGCGTGATTGGGGGCGGCTTGGCCTGCTGGTTGCTCAGAATGGCTTTATTGGGGGCCGTCGAGTGATCAGTGACAGCTGGTTTCATGAGTGCAGAACTTTGCGCACCGATGAGGGATTTTTGCGCAAGGGGAAAATCGCTGGGTACGACCAAGGGTACAAGTTTTACTTTCATCATCCTAGAGATGATGGCGCCTGGCTTAGATTCGGTGGCGATCTAGGTCAATCAATCTATACCGATAGCAAAAGTGGTACCTGCTTAGTCATTCTCAGTGCGTCCAACCGCGGGGGTCAGGATTACCGAGGACTTTTTGAAACATCTATTTCAACGGCATCGCGGAAATAGCCAATGGACGATTCAAGGGTTGAATTCGATCAGCAACTCTCCCGCCAGCGAGAGCTTGGCCAGTAGACCCTCACCATTGGCCACCAATGGCCATTGACCCAAACCCCATGCACGCCCAGGGCATCGGCGGGCACTGCGGTGAGCTGAAGCACGGGGCTTCGGCTGGTATTGAAAGTCCCATGCCTGAAATATTCCTACCGTAACCCGTCTAAACCTTTAATGTCGGCAGCCAACAGCCCACCTAGTCGAGCATGCAGACGGCCGCGTGTGGCTGTGCAAAAGATGACGGCAATTTCATTGGGCATAGGTGCATCATGCAGCGTGATCGTCATCGTGTCATAGTGGGATCGCACATAAAGAGCATCTTTGTGGGCAAGCGGTACATCAATCGTGGTGCCAGGACCACCGCGTTTACCTGTAGAAGAAATCCAGGCCTTGCCGCCACCTAATGAGGCACGAACTGGATCAGCGAATTGAGTCGTGAGCAGTGCGTTACCGTGCTCATACTCACCAGCAGTACCAACTACGCATGCCTTGCCATAGCTGGTAATTGGTAGATCAGCCGAAAGCGCTTTGAGACGTGAACCGAATTCTTGCCCTAACTTTGCCGAGTCGTTGATTAGCAAGGAGAGATCGCGGCTGAAGCGTCCTGCATATGGATTTTCAAGAACGCATACCACTGCGAATTTGCGAACTGGTGCACCATCAGCTGCTTCACCAGTTTCATTAGCGAGTATTTCTTCACTAAAAGTTGACCAGCTTCGAATGTGGTATTTCATATTAATGCGCGGTCCCAGAAAAATCCATTGGCAAATGACATTCGGCAACACGGATACGCCGATTTGGTGCAGGTGTGTTCCGGCTGCGCCCTACAAATCTGGGAACTCCGTCAGTGATGACGGCGCCAACGGCCGCAATGTCACCATTACGAAGAGCATCGAGAGCCGTCTTCTTGGAGCCGCCCACGCAAGCATCGAGCAGCACAATATCGGCATCTTTGCCGGGTTTGATAAATCCAGAATTTAGGCGGTAGACAGACGCATTGTTACCGGTTGCTGCAGCGATGGCTGTCTCTACCGGCATGTCAGTCAAGCTGGCAAGGTGAGTAATGGTGTACATCATGCCTAAAGGCATGATGCCAGATCCGGTGGGAGTATCTGTGGCAATAAGGAAGCGGTCTATCTGGTTGGCTTCCTTGGTTAGCTTCCATAAAAGCAAGGTCGTTCGCAAATTTCCAGCGGTGCAGACCTGTAAGTTTATTTTTGATTCATTCACGATTCTTGGAAAATCTTCATCAGGCATTGCCACTGGACCGCCATTAACATGGAAGGACACATCTGGTTGAATCTTGATGAGATGGTCAGCCCAAATACCTGAGGAACCAGGGATGGAAGAGCCACCGGTATGGACCATGGTGATCATTCCCCACTTCTTTGCCCAAGCAATCATTGGCCCATAGTCGTACGGCGACTTGAAAGCCCCAAAGCCGGCTTTGGCCAGCCACACGCCCTTCGAAGCCACTTCTTGAAAGTCCGCTTCGAGCAAACCTGGTTCCATGATGATTGACCCTGCATGGACGCGCATTCCCCCAGGGCGAAAGGTTTCAAAACATTTTCTGGCTGCTACTGCAAGTGCTTTGACGCCCTCGGGGTCTTTTGGCCGGCCAGGCACATGAACCTCAGAAGCGCTGATCGCTGTTGTGGTTCCTCCGTGCGTGTAGCTCTCAAGAAACCCCACTGTTTTCTGGCGAGGTGTCCAGTCACCAAAAGTGTTGTGTACCTGTGAGTCTATGAATCCTGGTATCGCAGTAGCGCCATCGGCATCGATGACCACATCGTACCCTTGTAAATTTGATGGAGCTGTACCTACGGAGTGAATGCGACCGTCTTTTATCAATATGGAGTCACCCTTTGCATACGGATCGCGCCAATCACCAGAGATGATAGGACCAAGATTGACGATGGCAGTGTTCATTTGAGTTTCCTTTTTATCCAATCAGCACATACTTGGAGCAGTGGGAGGTGCTTGTCAAACTGGGCATGCTCCGCCTCGCCGTTCCCGCTTGTAAACATGACGATCTGTGTATTCTGAGAGCCTGTGGCATTACGCATCAAACCCGGTCAGCAACTCCCCCGCCAGCGGTGTCTTGGCCATTAGACCCTCACCATTGGCCACCAACTGGCCATTGACCCACACCCCGTGCACGCCCAAGGCGTCGGTGGTCAGCCTGGGTGCGCCGCCAGGCAGATCGAAGACCCGCTTCTTGGCCGACCGGTTGACCGTGGCGGGGTCAAACAGCATCAGGTCGGCGGCCCAACCCACTTGCAGGCGGCCGCGCTGCTGAATGCCCAACACTTCGGCGGGCAGTGCGGTGAGCTGACGCACGGCTTCGGCCATGCGCATGGTTCCTAGCTCGCGCGCCCAATGGCCCAGCAGGTGCAAGCCAAAGCCGGCATCGTTGAAGAAAGTGAGGTGCGCGCCTGCATCGCTCAGGGAGATCAGGCTATGCGGGTGGTTGAGCATGCGGCCCACCGCTTCGGTGTCGCTATTGAGCAGCTGGGCGGTGAAGACAGTTTGCAAGTCCTCCGCCAAGGCCAGGTCGAGCGCGACATCCAGCGGATTGCGGCCCTGTTCATGGGCGATGTCGGCAATGCTGCGCTGTTCCAGGCTGGCATGCTCGGGCCGGAAGGTTTCCACCACATGCACTTTGTCCCACTCGTTGTTGAACAGACGAAAAGTGGAGGTGCTGGCAAGTTCGGTGCGTACGCCCTCACGAAATGCCGGGTCTGCCAAGACATGGCGCAGCGCCTCGCCCTGAATGCCTAGCGCGGGCTTCCAGCTCTGCAGGCCTTCCACCGGGTAGGGGGACAGGAAGGTGAAGTCCATGGTGAGCGGGCAGCACGACACCTGGCCGATCAGTTTTCTGCCCCGCTGGTTGGCTGCGGTGATGGCTTGCAGGTCGTTGAACACAGCCTTCGGGTTGGTGCTGTTGTGCAGCAAGGCGGCAATCATCACTGGGCGGCCTGATTGCGCCGACATTTCCTCCAGAAAAGGCACTGGCATTTGTCCGCCCTTGGTCACCATATAAACGCCACGCCCTTGTTCGCCCATGGCCTTGATCAGCGCCATCATTTCTTCATCGCTGGCCAGGCGCGAGGGCATGGGCTGGCCGCCTTCGCCGTTATGGGCTGGGCTAGTGCTGCTGGCAAAGCCCACTGCGCCAGCAGCCATGGCTTCGCGCACGATTTGCGCCATCTGCGCAATCTCATCGGGTGTGGCGGCACGCCGGGTGGCCTCGGCACCCATCACCCAGGTACGCACTGAAGAGTGGCCCACATAGGCTGCCACATTCACCGCGCTGCCCTTGCGCTTGAGCATCTGCAGGTATTGGGGGAAGGTTTCAAATTCCCAGGCGATCCCCTGGCGGAGCACCTCTAGCGACATGCCCTCCACCTGGGTGAGGTTGCGCATGGTGATGTCGCGGTCGGCCGGTTTGCATGGGGCGATGGTGAAGCCGCAGTTGCCGATGACGGCGGTGGTCACACCCAGCGCCGGGGAGGGGCGTACCGAAGGGTCCCAGGTGATTTGGGCGTCGAAGTGGGTGTGGCTGTCGATGATGCCGGGCATCAGTGCCAGGCCCGCCGCGTCAATCACCTCATGCGCGTGTAACGTAAGTTGCGATCCGATGGCGCTGATGCGGCCCTGGCTGACGGCCAGATCACCCAGAACCGGATCGGCGCCCGAGCCATCAAAAAGTTGGACATTGCGAAACAAAAGATCGGCAGACTCGGGCATGGCAGGACAACGAGAAAATAAAGATCAAACCTGATAGCAGACCCCAAAAATGGGTCAAGATACCGGATCGTAACGCCAAGCGGTCGGGTAAGTCGCTATCCTCTGCCTGTTTGTATTTGCCAGGAACAAGACATGCCGTTTGTGGATACTTCCCTGCTGCGTGTGGGCTATGAGGAACTCAATCCCACAGGACAGCGCACAGTCATTTTGATGCATGGATGGCCTGACAGCCCGCGCACCTGGAATGGGGTGGCGCCTGTACTGGTGCAGGCGGGCTATCGGGTGCTCATGCCCGCACTACGCGGCTTTGCGCCCACCACTTTTTTGCGTGCAGATACGCCGCGCACTGGCCAACTCGCTGCCTTGGGTCGTGATCTGCTCGAGTTCATCGATGCCCTGGGGCTGCAGCGGCCTGCCCTGGTCGGGCACGATTGGGGCGCACGTGCGGTGGCGATTGCCTGCGGCCTGCGACCGGGCGTGGCCAGTCATATGGTGATGATTTCAGTCGGTTACGGCACCAATGACCCCAACCAGCCCTTGACGGTGGCACAGTCGCGAAACTACTGGTACCACTGGTTCATGCATACGCCGCGCGGGCGCGAGGCGGTGCGCAAGGACCGGCGCGCTCTGAGCCAATTGATGTGGGACACCTGGGCTCCGCCGGGCTGGTATGAACCCGCAGAATTTGAGGAAACCGCCAAGGCCTTTGATACGCCAGACTGGGCCGATGTGGTGATCCACTCCTACACCCAGCGCTGGAACCTCAGCCCTGGCGATCCAGCCTATGACGAAGATGAGCGTCGCCTGAATCCAGCGCCGGTGCTGGAGGTGCCCACCCTGATGCTGCACGGCGAAGCCGATGGGGTGACTTTCCCGTCGAGTTCAGCCAACAAGGAAAAATTCTTTACCGGTCCCTACCGGCGCACCTTGATGCCCGGGGTGGGGCATTTTCCGCAACGCGAGGCCCCCAAGGTTGTGGCAGAGGCGGTGCTGGATTGGCTCAAGACGCATTGAGTCACGCCCAATTCACCATAGGCAAAAATGCATGGCTGCTTGGTGCAATAAACTAAGGGGCAGAATCCACCCCACAGAAAGGACTGACCCATGAGTAAGCATCTTCTGTTGTTCTGCGCCCTGGCTTTGGGTGCGCCCGTCATGGCGCAAGAGGCCACTTGCCAGGCTGCGGCTTCCGAAAAGAAGCTGGCTGGCGCTGCCAAAAATGCGTTCCTGAAAAAATGTGAGCAGGAGGCCACGGCCAAGTGCGAGGTTGCTGCTGCCGAGAAAAAGTTGTACGGGGCCGCCAGGACCAATTTTGAGAAGAAATGCGTGAAGGACGCAGTGGGTGAGTGATCTTGCGCTTGAGCTGAGACAGCCTTTGACCGCTTGGCGCCAGCGCTTGAATGCTGACCGCATGGCTTAGCGGTACACCTTACATGCTGGAGAAAATTCAACGGCCCTTGCCATCATTACGGCGCGTTCTGTCGGACTTTGGTGGCGTTTATGCGGGTAATGCGCTGGTGGCTTTTCTCTTCGCCGTCAGTGGTCCTTTGGCCATCATCCTGTCGGTCGGCGCCATGGGCGGGTTATCCGAATCTGATATTTCCTCCTGGATCTTTGGCGCCCTCTGCATCAACGGGATCGTCACGATCATTTTTTCGGTGTTGTACCGCCAGCCGCTGGCTTTTTTCTGGACTATTCCCGGTGCGGTCTTGGTGGGGCCGGCCCTGGGGCACCTGAGTTACCCGGAGGTGATTGGCGCGTTTTACGCAACCGGTGTGCTGATGCTGCTGCTTGGCCTGTCGGGCTGGGTGAGGCGTGCCATGGCTGCGATCCCCATGCCAATAGTGATGGCCATGGTGGCTGGCGTATTCCTGCGCTTTGGCATCGGGCTGGTGCACGCCTTTCGTGACGATGTGGCAGTTGCGCTGCCAATGGTGGCTGTTTTCCTGGCAATTTCTTGCACGCCCCGTTTTGCGCGTTATATGCCCCCTTTGATCGGAGCGCTTGTGGCGGGAGCCTTGGCTATCTGGTGGCTGGGCAGTTTCAAGCCGACCACGGGTGAGCTGTTTGCATTTGCCAGCCCCAATCTGTATCAGCCCCAGTGGTCATGGTCAGCCATGGTGGAACTGGTGGTGCCGATTGCCATCACTGTGCTCGTTGTTCAGAACGGGCAGGGCATGGCAGTGCTTTCGGCCAGCGGCCATGCGGCGCCGATCAACGCCATCACGGTGGGTTGTGGCGCCTGGTCGCTGTTAGCCGCCATGGTCGGTACTGTGCCCACCTGTCTGACCGGCCCGGTCAATGCGGTGATCACCAGCAGCGGCGACAAGGACCGTCATTACACAGCAGCCATCGCGGTGGGCTTGTTGGCGATTATCTTTGGCCTGATGTCCCCCACGTTGACCCGCTTGATGCTGGGTGCTCCGCCAGCTTTTGTGGCAACCCTGGCCGGGTTGGCCATGCTGCGGGTGTTGCAGACGGCCTTTAACCAGGCCTTTCGCGACCGTTTTAGTTTTGGCGCGCTGGTCACATTTATTGTGACGGTAGGGGACGTGGCCATCTGGAATATCGGGGCACCGTTCTGGGGTTTGCTGATCGGGATTGCTGTGTCCTGGCTGCTGGAGCGTCAGGATTTCAAGCGTTCCTAGCTGGACTTGATTGGCCGCCCCAGGGCTGGAGGTTTACTTTCTCCATTTTTTGCGTATACTGTATAAAAATACAGTATCGGTAGGAGGCAGAAATGGATGAACAAATGCAAGCCCATGAATGGATCGCCAGATGTTCGGCCCGCCTGCACGCGCAATGGCCGCGGCTGCAAAGGGCGCAACGCGATGAAATGGCCAAAGAACTCTGGGGCGACCAGCGTTGGCAGCACAGCGAGCCCGAGTTGGCTGTGGTGGCCTGGCTGAGTCAGGGAATTCCAGCACCGGTGGGGAGTGAGCGATGAACCACAGCTTTCGCCAATTGCCAGGCTCCCAACGCTTTTGGCGGCTACCCCAGCGATTGCCCGGTCGCCAGATCCTGGCGGCCATCTGGAGCTGGATGTAAGGCTGGGCATCTGTGGCCAGCCGGCGCAGTTGGCCACCTGGCCAACTTGCAGTTTTCAAAGACTTCTACAGAAGCCAAATGGGATCCCGAATGGGAAGCCACATGGCTAAGGCCACCGCGAGTCAGTTGGGTTGCGCGCTCAATCGATGCGCAAACCGGTTTTCTCCACCACCGGCTTCCACTTGACCATTTCATCCTTGATATAGGCAGCGGCCGATTCCGGGGTGGAGTCGTTGGCTTCCATGGCCTGCTTGTTCAGTTGTTCGATCAGGGCAGGGTCTTTGAGCACCTTGGCCGTGGCCGCAGCCAGGATGTCAATGATTGCCTTGGGCGTGCCCAGCGGCGCGGCCACACCGTTCCAGAGAACAGCCTCAAAGTTTTTGATGCCCAGTGCCTCGTTCACCGTGGGTACATCAGGCGCCAGGCTGGAACGTTTGCTGGACGCGATGGCCAGGATTTTGGCCTGGCCACTTTGATGCAGCGACAAGGCAGAGCCCAGGGCATCCACCATGGTTTCGGTCTGGCCGCCCAGCAGGGCAGGCTTGGCCTGGCCGCTGCCTTTGTAAGGGATGTGCTCGATCTTGGCGCCGGCTTCGAGCAGGAAGTGCTCCATCGACAAATGGAGGTAGGTGCCTTGACCGGGCGAGCCATAGCGGAACTTGTCGGGAGCGGCTTTGGCCTGGTCGATCAATGCCTTGAGGGTCTGCGGGGCATCCTTGTTGGCCATGACCACAACCGCTGAGCCACCCACCACAGCGACGATATTGAAATCTTTCAGCGAGTCGTACTGGGGCTTGCTGGCCATCAGGTTGTAGAGGGCAAGGTTGGAGGCCGTACCAAATAGCAGGGTGTAGCCATCGGGCTGGCTACGCTTGACTTCCATGGTTCCGATAGCGCCACTGGCACCAGCCTTGTTGTCCACAATGACGCTTTGGTTGAGCACCTTGGAAAGCCCTAATGCATATTGGCGGGCAA
The DNA here is from genome assembly GCA_017853735.1 of Burkholderiaceae bacterium. GTDB lineage: Bacteria > Pseudomonadota > Gammaproteobacteria > Burkholderiales > Burkholderiaceae_C > Hylemonella. The sequence continues at coordinate 13,217 of JAFMJA010000027.1, forward strand.
AAATATCCGTGGGACCGCCGGCGGGAAAAGGCACCACCAGGCGAATAGTTTTATTGGGGTAGTTGCCGCCGGACTGTGCCTGGGTCATGGCCGGTGCACCAGCCAGAACACCCAGCAGCGAGATCAAGGCAACACTGAAGCGGCGCTTGGTCTTGGAAGTATGGTTCATGCTGTCTCCTAGGTCTTTGTGAAATTGAGATTTTCAAAAAACTGTCAATACGGCCCGGTGATCATAATTCTGTCGTAGCGAGACATTACAGGCCGGCCTCACGCCAACGCGGATCGGGTGCAGCGGGCTCGCAGCGCAACCCTGCGGACTGGATGGCGTGGATGGCACAAAACTCGTCGCGGTCTGAAGCGTCGCCACTGACTCCCACTGCTCCAATCACCAAGGATTGCTGATTGAGGATAAGCACACCGCCGGGCACCGGAATGAAGCGACCGTCTGAGACCGAGGCCAAAGCACTTTGAAAAGCCGGACGATTGGCCATGCGGTCGCGAATCAATCGGGTGGACATGCCCATGCCCAGCGCGGCCCAGGCCTTGCCAAAAGCGATGTCATAACGCATCACGCCGCAGCCATCTTCACGTTTGAAGGCCACCAGCTGCCCGCCCGCGTCAAGTACTGCAACCGCCAAGGGAAGCAGGCCTTCTTGCTGTCGTATTGTCAAACATTCTTCCAGTATCGCGCTGGCCACGGTCAGGCTGAGGCTGGAACTGAGAGTTTGAAGTTGTTCGCTCATAGTGAGGGTGAGGTGTCAGTTGACCTTTACCCCAGACTGACGAACCACGCTGCTCCAGTAGCTGGACAGCTCTTGAATAGAGCGGGTAAAGCCGGCTGTCTTCATCTCAGCTGCATCCTCGGCTGGGGTTAACAACGAAAGTCTAGGCGGCGACTGTTTCAAGCGGGGCATCGATATTGATGACCGAGCCCAGGCCTAATGCCTGATTGACTCGAGGCATCACTTGCTCAGCCATGAGCTCCATCGAGCGACGACCCAAGTGCGGGTCGACCAGATCCATGCCGGCATAAACGATTTCTCCAAAGGGGCCGACTTGTTCGCGCAGAGCCAGTATCTTGTCGACCACCTCATTGACAGTGCCAGTGATTACCAGTTCGTCCAGCAGGCGGTCCAGAGTGACATGGCGGTCGTCCTCTTCCATATGCTTTTTGAAGATCACATGGCGTTTGGAGATCAGCATTTTGGTCAGCATCTGCCGATAGTAGTAACGGTAAGGGCTGTTGGCATCGGCTCGACCATAGCGGTCTGCTGTGGCCGCATCATCGCTGACAAAGATGGTGCGCGCCACGCGCCAGTCGGCAGGGTTGGCTGTTTGTCCGACCAGCGTTTTGCCTTCGCAATAATTGTCCCAATGGCTGTTGAGCCAGTGAGCCATCAGAAAGTTGGCTGACATGGGGTGGAAATTGCGTTTGCCCATGGCAATCACGCCCTTGGAAAACGGCGCCACCACGGTGCCAACGATTTCTGGCCAGGGTTTCTGGTAAGGCTTCATCAACTCGCCGCGACCGATCTCTGGCACCGAGGTGACTTGAGTGCTGACCTTGAAGCGGTTGTCAGGAAAGTCAATGTTGTAAGGTGGCTCGCGTTCCCAGATTGCCAAAATGACATCAATCGCCTCAGCAAACATCTTGTTACGGTCCTGGTCCAGGATGCCCAGGGCTTCGGCATCGGAGGCCAGTGCGCCTGGGCTGATCCCAAAAATGAATCGGCCCTTGGCCAGCCGGTCGAACATGGCCGCCTGCGAGGCCAGCAAGGTGGGGTGCGAGTGCGACAGGTTGGAGGTGCCGCTGCCTAGCTTGATGCTTTTGGTTTCGGGGATCAGCGTGGCGAGAAATAGCAGGCTGTTGGTCACATTCTCAGCCTTGTCGGTCAAATGCTCGCCCACAAATGCATCATAAAAGCCGAGCTTATCAGCCAGGATGATGGTTTGCCTGTCCTCCTGCAATGTTTCATTGGCATCTCTTTCCAAGGGATGCAGGGGCATGGTGAAGTAGCCTAAGCGCATGGTCGATCCAGTCTGATGAGTGTGGGGGGGAATACTTACTCGGGCTGTATGCCAGCGTCCTTGATGACCTGGGACCAACGGGTGATTTCGCTTTGAATGAAGCGTGGGTAGTCGGCTTTTGAAATTTTGGAGGGCTCCAACCCAAGCTTGGCCAGTCGGGCCAGAAAGGCCTCATCCTTCAAGGCCGATGAAATAGCGCCAGACAATTTGGCGGCGACATCGCCAGGTGTCCCAGCCGGTGCAGCCAGGCCCAGAAAGAAACCCAGTTCATATCCAGGGTAGGTCTCGCCAATGGCTGGAATATTGGGCCAGGGTTTGAAGCGGGTGGCGCCTGTGACACCGATGGCTGTGGATTTGGGATTGTCGATCTGGGCCATGGCCGGCAGATATTCCAAAAACAAGACCTGCAACTGCCCACCATAAAAATCCTGCAGGGCAGTGCCTATGCTTTTATAGGGAACGCCTGTCATCGGTGCACCGGTCTTGACCTTGAACATCTCTGCGGTCATTTGCGAGGCTGAGTTGTAGTGACCGAAAAATACTTTGCCTGGGTTGGCTTTGGCATAGGCGGTCAGGTCAGCGGGCGTACGAATTCCAGAATCCTTGCTCACCATGGCCACCGAGGCGGCAGTACCAAACAGTCCCAGGTGCTCAAAGTCCTTGAGCGGTTCGTAGGGAACCTTTTTATAGAGGCTCAGATTGGCAGCCAAGGTGGTATTGGTGGTCAGCAATAGGGTGTATCCATCTGCGGGGGAATTCTTGACCACATCGGTGCCCAGAATGCCGTTGGCGCCAGGTTTGTTTTCAATCACCACCGCTTGCTTGAACTGTGCCTCCAGATACTGGGCAAAAGCGCGGGCGGTGATGTCGCCCGATCCGCCAGGCCCAAAGGGGACCAGAATCTTGATGGGCTTATTGGGAAAGCCCTGAGCCTGGACCAGTCCGATGCACAGACTCAGGGGTGCCAGAACACCCCACTTGAGAAATTGAACCAGTTGCTTCATGCTTTGTCTCCATCCATGGTTTGTTATAGCTGCATTCTAGGTGAGGGTGCTGATGGTGCAACGAGCGCTTCCCATGATTTGAAATTCGGTCTGAAGCTATGATGTTGCTGCACAAGGAGACAAGTTCCCATGTACAGAAGCCGATTTACATTTCTGCGCAATCTTGGCATTGGTCTGCTGACCAGCGCCTGCGCCACCTGGGCATTGTCCCAGGCCTATCCGCAACGCCCGATCCGGGCCATCGTGCCCTATGCCGCGGGCGGGTTCTCCGACCAGGTCAGTCGCATCATTGCCGAGGCCATGTCCAGAAACCTGGGGCAACCCATCGTCATCGATAACCGTGCTGGCGGGGGAGGTCGAATCGGCAGTGAGGCAGTCACCAAAATGGCGCCCGATGGTTACCAGCTGCTCATGACCACCAATGGCACCAAGACCTATATGGCGGTGGTGGCCAAGTCCTTGTCGTATGACCCTGTCAATGACTTCACCCCCATCTCTCTGGTTGGCAAATATGGCTTGTTGATGGTGGTCAACCCCGCGGTGCCCGCCAAGACCTTGCCAGAGTTTCTGGAATATGCCCGCGACCCCAAAAACAAGGGAAAAATCAATTACGCCACCTCTGGCATGGGTAGCGGCCTGCATTTTGCAGGCGAATTGTTCAATGCCATGGGCAAGGTCGACATGGTGCATGTGCCTTACAAGGGCTCTGGCCCGGGCATGCAGGATGTGCTGGCTGGGGTCTGCCAAGTCATTTTTGATGGAGCTGCCAAACCACAAATCGACGCCGGCAAGGTCAGGCTCCTGGGTACCACCAGCTCGGTGCGTGACCCGCGATATCCGGATGTGCCGACAATCAGCGAAGGGGGGCTGAACGGATATGACCTGACTTACTGGGTCGGTATTTTTGCGCCCAAAGGTCTGCCACCTGAAATTCAAGCCCGCCTGAACGCCTCGGTCAAAACCGCGCTGGCCGAGCCCGAAGTGCAACGCAAACTCAATGACATGGGTATGACGCTGGTGGGCAGTACGCCCGAGCAGGTGGTGCACGAAATTCGTACTGAGACCGCCAAGTTGAGACAGATTGCTGCCTCAATCCCAGGCGGAGTGAACTGATGCCTTCGCAGGCAGAGGGCGCACTGCGCCCGCAGGACAGGCTGGCGTTTTCCAATATCTT
>JAFMJA010000247.1 GCA_017853735.1 Burkholderiaceae bacterium
GCTACCTGGCCACCATCTACTACGTCAAAACACAGAACGCTTCCCAGAGCAGCCCAACCAACAAATGGCAGACCTATGTGTTTGTGGGCGATGACCAGGTCAACGCCGCGCTGCAGCAGGCCACAGACGCCAATGGCGAAAACCTTTATGTAGACAAATACGGCCGACTGGCCCCCTACAGCGAAGTGAAGGACGAGATCACCACAGACAAGACCATACTGATTTCGCTTGATGAACTCACCGATACACGCACTTCTCAACCTGCCACGATCCTAGGGACCAAGGAGGCCACCAAAACCTTGGCCGGGGTTAGCGGAAATTTTTCCAGCGGGCTGGATTTTGGCGCGATCACTAGCACGACTCTCTACAACTCATTAGAAAAGGCTTTCAAAATCAGTGTGGACGGTAGTGACCCCTTCACCGTCGATCTGCGATATCTGGTGGATCATGATCGCACCCTCAATGGGGCTGAAATGGCTACCGAGTTGACCAATTTATTACAGCGGGAATTTGGTGGCCGTAGCCAGTTTGTAGATAGCGGAGGTGCTACCGATTTTGACCTTACTGTTACCAAAGCAGATGGAACTACCGAGAGCTACAACATTGATGTGGCGGGCATGTTTGCCAATGGCGCCACCCCCTCCATCGAGGACCTGATTGCTGAAATTCAGGATCAGGTTTCGGTAACCCATGAATCCAACACAATCACTTTCAGCGCCTTAACCACCGGTCAATCAGTCACTGTCAACGGCCTGACATATACATCTACGGCCGAAAGCACAGCTGAAGAAGTGGCTGAAGCTTTTGCCAATTTGACCACCAGCTCTACACCGAGTTCTAGCACTGGTACTTTTACAGGAGCTTGGACTGCCGGCTGGTCCACAGCCACCTGGACAACTGGCGAAACCACTGTTCTGGCCACCTATGGCAGTGATAGTGCCAATACAACAAACATCACAGTTTCGGCCACCGGCGGTGCCAATGCGCCAACCGTCGCTGAATCGCTGAACCCTAATGAGCCCCCGCCCCTTATTGTTAAATATGACTATGGTACTCAGCGTCTGTCCATCAAACTTGACCCCACAGGCTATGGATATTCGAAAAATACAGTGCTGAGTGTGCAATCAGAGTTGGGCAATATTCTGAATATCCCCACCGTCGATACCACCCTTAATTCACTGGGTGAAATTGATGGCTACAACTTAATTCCAAATGGCGCACCTTTCCGCGACCTGGAGGAGCAGCGCTACGGCATGAAAGTCATCTACGACTCGGTCAACGGCAGCTTCAAGTTTCAATCCGGCACCACAGGCGATGCGTCCAGCTTGGCCATCGAACTGACCAAGGTGAACGGGTCAGACGACCCCAACATCGTGGCCATGTTTGGCCTCCGCAGCGAAGATATTCCAACTTCAGAGATCGCCACCCGGGGCATTACTTCCCAGCCTGCTGTGGCTTACGGTTCTAACGCGGGCGTGTTCTCCAACAACAGCTTTGCAGTGAATGAAACCAACAACAGGTTCATTGTGACGGTCGATGGCATCAAAGGTACCGTGATTTTGCCGTCGAACTCAAACACCACCCTAGACACCTTCATTGAAAATCTGGAAAACGGCATTAATTCGCTCACCGCAGCCAATGTCGACAACCTCAATGGCGAAATACCAGGATCGACTCCTGCCACCGTCAACGGTGTCAAGGTCAGCTACGATGCGGCTCAAGGGCGTTTGAAATTCACCACCGGCACAACAGGCCTCGACTCCTACATCAAGATCTCGGGCGATGCCTATTGGGGCCTGGACAATGTGGAAGCAGGGCGTGGTTCGGTTTCCAACTGGATAAGCCCAACACAGCACTCAGACATAGTGGGAGGGACAGAGGTAGATAAGTATATTGATAGCGCTGGCAATGAGACCGTGAATTCCGAGGGCTACACCCCTGGCTACTTGCCTCCATGGTCGCCAGTATTTTTGCAAAAAGGTCAACTGACCTTTGACACCAGCGGTAAGCTGGTATCCCCGATCAAAGGAACGCAACTGGAAACCGTTTACCTGGCCGGCGGTAAAGGTGCACTGACGATCAACATCAACTACGCTGGTTCTACCCAGTACCAGTCTTCATTTGCTGTGTTGTCACAGTCACAAGACGGTGCACCTGAAGGTGACCTGGTGGGCGTGACCATCGGCAACGACGGCCTGGTGAGTGCCTCGTTCTCCAACGGCACACAAAAATCACTGGCCAAGATTCTGCTCACCAACTTTTCCAGCCCCTCGGGCTTGCGCCAGATTGGTGACTCCTCCTTCCTGGCTTCTGCCGCCTCAGGCCGGCCCCAGCTGGGCAACGCTGGATCAGCCGGCTTCGGTACCCTGCGTGCTGGCGCCACCGAGCGCTCCAATGTGGACCTGACCAATGAGCTGGTGGACCTGATCACCTCGCAACGTAACTTCCAGGCCAACGCCAAGGCGATCGAGACCTCGAGCACCATGACCTCGGCCATCATCAATATTCGCTCCTGATCTGGGCCCATAAGCTGAACGGATAAATCGCCATGGACCGCCTCGCCTTCAACGCCGCTGCCTACATCAACGAGAGTCGTCTGGCGCGCCAGATGACCATGAACGAGATCTCCAATGTGTCCACCGCCGGCTTCAAGCGCAGCTTTGAGAGCACCATGCGCCCGATCGAGGCCAAGGGCCCGGGTTGGGACTCGCGTTTGCAGCCCCAAGGCGTCAACACCGACTACATTAACATGACCCCGGGCACCATGATGGTCACCGGGCGCGACCTGGACATCAACATGAACGGCATGGCCGTGCTGGGTGTCACCGGCCGGGATGGCACCCTGGCCTTCACCCGCCGGGGCGACCTGAAGATCAACCCCACCGGGGTGCTGGAAACCGGCACCGGATCGATTGTGCGCGGCGAAAGCGGCGGCCCAATCACCATTCCCCCGGGCTTCAGGGTCAATATCAACAACGACGGCACGGTCTATGCCATCAACCCGGCGCAGACTGGCGTTGTCCAGCCGGTGCTGATTGATCGGCTGATGCTGCGCGATGCGGCTCAGGCCAAGCTCGAGCGGCGCGAAGACGGCCTGTACCAGGTGGCTGCCAAGCCGCTGGGCACTGACCTTCCAGCCAGCCAGACCCTGCTCAGCGTGACGCCCAAGGCACTGGAGGGCAGCAATGTCAACCCGATGGGCATCATGGTCAAGATGATGGAACAAAGCCGCAGCTTTGAGCAGGCCGTCAATGTGATGAAGCAGAGCAAAGACCTGGACGCCGCTGGCTCCACCATGATGAAGCCCACCTGATGGCGGCATCAACCGTAACAAATTAAAAGGAGAACGCCATGGATGCATCCATGTGGGTAGCCAAAACCGGATTGGACGCGCAGCAAACGCGCATGAACGTCATTTCCAACAACCTGGCCAACGTCAACACCACCGGCTTCAAGCGCGACCGCGCTGTGTTTGAAGACCTGCTGTACCAAAACATCCGCCAGGCAGGCGGCCAGACCGGCGCCACCACCCAGGCCCCTACCGGCCTGATGCTGGGCACCGGTGTGCGCATCGTGGCCACCGAAAAACTGCATGCCCAGGGCAATATGGTCAACACCCAGAACCCGCTGGACCTGGCCATCGTGGGCGAAGGCTTTTTCCAGATCGCCCAGGCCGATGGCACCATTGGCTACACCCGCGATGGCAGCTTCAAGATGTCGGCCACCCGCCAGGTGGTCACCTCCAACGGCCAGCTGTTGCAGCCAGCCATCACCATTCCACCCAACGCCATGTCGGTCACCTTCGGGCGCGACGGCACCGTCTCGGCCGAGCTCTCCACCGGCCAGGCCCAGGTGGTGGGCACCATCCAGCTGGCGCGCTTTATCAACCCCGGCGGCCTGGAAGCCAGGGGCCAGAACATCCTGAAAGAAACCCCCGCCAGCGGCACGCCGCAGCCCCTGCAACCAGGTGTTGCTGGTGCGGGCACCCTGATGCAGGGCACGCTGGAGGCCTCCAACGTCAATGTGGTGGAGGAAAT
>JAFMJA010000028.1 GCA_017853735.1 Burkholderiaceae bacterium
GGCTATGACCGCGCCTGGGCCACCATTCTGGACTCCAACGTCACCACCCTGATCGCCGGCCTGGCGCTGCTGGCCTTCGGTTCGGGCCCGGTACGCGGCTTTGCAGTGGTGCACTGCCTGGGCATTCTGACCAGCATGTTCTCAGGGGTGTTCTTCTCGCGCGGCCTGGTCAACCTTTGGTATGGCCGGCAGAAAAAACTCAAGGGTGTGTCCATTGGCACGGTGTGGCGACCCGCAGGTCTGGCCTCCACCCGGCAAGAGTAAGGGATTCAGAGATGGAATTTTTCAAGATCAGGCGCGATATCCCGTTCATGCGCCACGCCCTGGTGCTCAACGCCATCTCGCTGCTGACTTTTGTAGCGGCGGTCTTTTTTCTGTTTTCCCGTGGCTTGCACCTGTCGGTCGAGTTCACTGGCGGCACCCTGATGGAAGTGAGCTATGCCCAGGCGGCCGACCTCAATGCCATGCGCGGCGCGATCGATCGACTGGGCATCAAGGATGTGCAGGTGCAGAACTTCGGCACTGCGCGCGACGTATTGATCCGCATGCCGGCCAGAAAAGACCAGAGTTCGGCGCAGCAAAGCGAGCAGGTGATGAGTGCGCTTAAGTCGGGCGATCCAACGGCCACTTTGCGGCGTACTGAATTTGTCGGCCCCCAGGTGGGGGATGAGCTTGCTGCCGACGGTCTGAAGGCGCTGGCCTTTGTGGTGGTGGGCATCATGCTCTATCTGGCCATGCGCTTTGAGTGGAAGTATTCGGTGGCCGCCATCATTGCCAACTTGCATGATGTGGTCATCATTCTTGGCTTCTTCGCCTTTTTTCAGTGGGAGTTTTCTCTGCCGGTGCTGGCTGCGGTTTTGGCGGTATTGGGGTATTCGGTCAACGAATCAGTGGTGATCTTTGACCGAATCCGAGAAAATTTTCGTCGCTACCGCAAGATGAATACGGTAGAGATCATCGACAACGCGATCACCTCCACCATCAGCCGGACCATCATTACCCACGGCTGTACGCAGATCATGGTGTTGTCAATGCTGATATTCGGGGGTGCCACCCTGCACTACTTTGCCCTGGCCTTGACGATCGGCATTCTGTTTGGCATTTACTCATCTGTTTTTGTGGCCGCTGCCATCGCCATGTGGCTGGGTATCCGGCGTGAGGACCTGATCAAGGCCAGCGCGAGGAAAGAGGGCGATCCCAACGACCCCAACTCCGGTGCAACGGTCTGAGCAGAGGCAGATTCAGTGGGCCAGACGGCCCAGCTCCGCGCCGCTGAGCTCATCAAGAATCAAGGCATCGGGCTCCTCGCCAAAGCGCCAGTAAACCATGAGAACAATGATTTTCAGGTCATCCAGCGAGATGGGGGCGGACACTGCCATGGCGCGCTCGATCACCACTTCGCGCAGGGTGGAGGGGAGCACACCAGCGGATTCCAGAAACATGACAAAGCCCTGGCCCTCCGACCCCAGCTGGGTCTGCTCGGCTTCAGAATAAACGCGCAAACTGTCGCCAGCCTTCAGCCTAGTGGGGGCGCTGAGCTGGACAGTGTCCATCGCATCGGCAAGCCAATGGGTGTTCTGGGCAATCTGGTTCAGGCCGTTGAGCCAGTCGATGGCCATATGAATTTCCTCAGCGTCGAACCCAGCGGCATTGAGCTTGCGTTCCAGCTGCCTGGGCTCGGGGCATTCGTCGCCACACCAGTAATTTTCGTAAACAAACACCAGAACTTCGAACATGGGATCACTGTAGCGCAGAAAGCGCTGGCCCGCCGGACTGAGCGGCCATTTTTGGCCGATCGCGTCGATGGGCGCCCTCTTGAGCGCGCGACGAGCGCCTCAGGCGCGAACCAGGCGCTGAAACAAGCCGCCGGGGAGTCGCGCCAGCTGGCCTTCCAGTTCCAGTGCCATCAGCCGGGCTTGCAAGGCGGGGGTGGGCAGCCCGGTACGCGCCTGCAGCGCTTCCAGACTGACCGGCTCGTAGGCCATGGCTTGCAGCAGCGGGTCTGCAGTTTCCGGCTCTGGCTCAGCCTCTGAGCTGATTGGCATGGCCGTCTGCGGGCTGGGCCGGCGCAGGTCTTCCAAAACGTCCTGCGCCGACTCCACCAGTTTGGCGCCCTGGCGGATTAGCGCATGGCAGCCGCGCGACTGGGTGGCGTGAATGGAGCCGGGTATGGCAAACACCTCTTTGCCCAGCTCCACAGCCAGTCTGGCCGTGATGAGCGAGCCGGACTGCAGGGCGGCCTCGACCACCAGCGTGCCGCAAGACATGCCCGCGATCAGTCGGTTGCGACGTGGAAAGTTGGCTGCCAGTGGGGGTGTGCCCAATGGGTACTCGCTGACGATCAGGCCTCGGCGGGCGATGCGGTGCGCCAGGTCACGGTGCTCCTTGGGATAGACCCGATCCAGCCCAGTCCCGACCACGGCCACGGTGGCCAAGTGGCCAGTCCTGTCGGGCGGGCCTTCCAATGCGCCTTCATGCGCGGCGCCATCCACTCCCAGGGCCAGGCCAGAGACAATGGTCAGTCCGGCTGTGCCCAGGGTGTGGGCAAATTGACGGGCATTGAGCCGGCCCTGTGGTGTCGGGTTGCGGCTGCCCACAATCGCCAGGCTGGACTCGGCAGACCAGGACAAATCGGTGCGGCCCAGCAGGTACAGCATGAGAGGCGGGTCGGCCATATGCAGCAGCGCCTCAGGGTAGTGGGGGTCGCCCAGGGTGGCGATGCTGCGCTGCACCTGCAGATCGTCGTCCGGTGTTTGCAGCCAGGCCTGGGTGCGTTCCACCAGCGCCGCCAGCTCGGGCGGCTCCTGATGGATGGACTGGGCAAGCTGGGCGCCCAGCACACGGGTCAGCTCGGACAGGGGCTGCGCAAAGATGGCCTCGGGCAGGCCAAACTCAGCCAGTAGACCGCGCGCGTGGCTGTTGCCAATACCCGGGGAAAGCTGCAGGCGCAGCCAGGCAGCCAATTCGGCGCTTGCGGGGGCCGCAGGTGCGCTGGATGCGCAATCAGCTGGGCGCTGCGGCATGATCAGCGCGGCGTGGCCAGCCGATCGCCGACCTTCACCCCATCGGTGATATCCAGCACCAGTCCATAGGAAAGCTTGTCAAAGGTGAGAAACACCATGAGCAGGCCATTGCGCTCGTCGGGCAACTTGAGCTGGGGCCGATTGGGGTCGGTCTTGTCCACCAATTGCCGTCCATCTTTGAGGATGGCCAGGACATGGCCACTTTCCAGCCCATCACGCTGCCCGCGGTTGATCACCACCACCTGATTCTGGGCGGCATTGACTACCGCGCTGCCGTAGATGGAAACAATTCGCCCCTGGATGTCGGTATCCGGTGAGCGCGGTACATAGTTGACAAACCCGCGCACCGCCTCGGGTAGCAGCCGGTCGCCCACCAGCATTTCTTCCCGCGCACTGGTGATGTCCAGGGTGGCCGGCACGATGGCGGATAAGCGTTTGCCACCGGGCTCTTGCACCTCTTGCCTGGATTCGGAGCGCACCAGCCTGGCCTTGCCGAGAAACTGGGCCTCATATCCCAGGATTTCTCCGCTGGCAGGGTCCTTGAGCGGCCGGGGATTGCGAAACACACGCAGCATTCGTTCTTTGGCACCAATTTCCAGCAAAGACGCATCGGCGGGACTGCGTGCATAGGCCCGGTCGCCACGGGTCAGGAGTATGCGGTTTTCAGGGGTGGCAACGAGGCGGGGCGCGTTGTTCAACTCTTCAGCTTGCACAATCAGGGGTTCGGTCAGAAAAGGTTCGATCACCCGGGTGTCCAGGGTGCTCAGCGCCAGGCTTTGAGAGCGCACCTGCGGCTGCAGGCGAACAGTTGGCAGGTTTTGGGCCGCGCCGTTGGAGCCAAAGCGTAAAAGCGCGCGGCCATCGGCGCGCATCAGCTGGAGTTGCTGGCCGGGATAGATCAGGTGGGGGTTGCGGATTTCCTTCAGATTCATGCCCCATAGCTCTGGCCAGCGCCAGGGGCTGCGCAGGAATATGGAAGAAATCCCCCAAAGCGTGTCGCCATTGCGCACTGTGTAGCTGTCGGGCGCGCCCGGCGCCAGGTCGCTCAGCGCCACCCCCGCCTGGGCAACCTGTTGCGCGGTGCTGCTCTGTTCTGCGGTGACTGGGTAGCTTTGCGTCCAGCCTGCTGTTGGGCTAAAGCCCAAGGCCAGCGCCAGAATCAGCCAGAAGGCGGAGTGTGAGGTCGGAGTCATGGCTTTGTGTTTCCCTGATTGGACCGGCTCGCACCGGAGGCCCTGATTTTGCGCCTGAGCCCCCCTTTTTTGGCGGTGCTTTCTTTGGCACAGATCAAGGGCCGGCGCAAAAGTAGCGAAAATAGCGCCTTCCGCACCACGCAATCATGGCCCTGCTACCCATTCTTCGCTATCCCGACCCGCGACTGCACACCGTGGCCAAGCCGGTGTCGGTGGTGGACGCGCGCATCAAGGCGCTGATCTCAGACATGCTCGAAACCATGTACGACGCCAACGGAATCGGGCTGGCGGCGACCCAGATCGATGTGCATGAGCGGCTGATCGTCATCGATGTGTCCGAGGAGCGTGACGCCCCCCTGGTGCTGATCAACCCGGAGCTGGTGTGGACGAGTGAGGAAAAGCATGTCAATGAAGAGGGCTGCCTGTCTGTGCCCGGCATCTATGACAGTGTGGAGCGCTACAACGCGGTTCATGTACGCGCGCTGGACGGGCAGGGTCAATCGCAAATGACGCAAGCCGATGGTCTGCTGGCTGTCTGTATCCAGCACGAGATGGACCATTTGGTGGGCAAGGTATTTGTTGAATATCTGTCGCCGCTCAAGCGCAATCGCATCAAGACCAAACTGATCAAGTCGCAGCGCGAGGAGCTGCGGCGTTGAGACTGACTTTTGCCGGCACGCCCGAATTTGCCCGGGTGGCGTTGGCGCACCTGGTCGCTGCGGGTCATGAAATTGTGCTGGTCTTGACCCAGCCGGACCGCCCAGCGGGACGTGGCCTGAAGCTGCAAGCTTCGCCAGTCAAGCAATTGGCGCTGGAGCTTGGCATCCCGGTCCAGCAGCCACGCAGCTTGCGGCTGGAGGGTCGGTATCCCGACGATGCCCAGGCGGCGCGCCAGGCCCTGTCGGCTGCTGCGGCCCAGGCCATGGTGGTGGCAGCCTACGGGCTGATCCTGCCGCAATGGGTATTGGATGAGCATGCGCCCAGCAGCGCACCGGCCTCGCCGCCTGACAAGCGCTATGGCTGCCTGAATATTCATGCTTCGCTACTGCCGCGCTGGCGGGGAGCCGCGCCGATCCAGCGCGCCCTCGAGGCGGGAGACTCCCACACCGGCGTGACCATCATGCAGATGGATGCCGGCCTGGACACCGGCGACATCCTGTTGATGGAGCAGCTCGCCATAGCGCCGGATGACACGGCCGCTACCTTGCACGACAAACTGGCCGAGCTGGGCGGCCGACTCATCGTGCAAGCGCTGGCTGACGCATCGAGTGGGGCGCTGCAGGGGCAGCCCCAGCCGGTCGAGGGTGTGTCTTATGCCCACAAACTCGCCAGGCACGAGGGTGCACTCGACTGGTCACAGCCTGCGGCGTCGATTGAGCGTCGCATCCGTGCCTTCAATCCTTTTCCGGGCGCCACCGCACAACTGGGTCCAGAGTCCCTCAAGATCTGGCGCGCGCAACTGCTTTGCACTGAACCGGCACCGGGCCAGGCTGGACAGGTTCTGGCCGTGACGGCGCTGGGTATCGATGTGGCCACCGGTCAAGGGGTGATGCGGCTGCAGGAGTTGCAACGCGCAGGTGGCAAGAGGCTGGCGGCGCAGGACTTTTTGCGCGGCTTTCCTATCCAGCCCGGCCAGGTGTTCAGCCTCGCAGTACACCTGTCACCAGATCCGGGCTCCTGATGTTTCTGTCGCCCCGTCTGAGACAACAGCCCGAGTATGCCCTGGCCGCGCGCGACATGCTGGCCCAGGCAACCGGACTGGCGGCCTGGGGCCTGATGACCGGGGTGGCAATGTTCAAGTCGGGAATGAGTCTGTTCGAGGCGGTATTGATGGCGGTTCTGGTTTACGCCGGCAGTTCCCAGCTGGCGGCTATTCCACTGATCGTGGCCGGTGCGCCGACCTGGGTGATTCTGGCAACGGCTTTATGCGTCAACCTGCGCTTTGTGGTGTTCAGCCTGCACCTGCGCGACTACCTGATGCACTTGCCGCGCTGGCAAAGAATGCTGCACGGCTATCTCACCGCCGATATCAGCTATGCCCTGTTTACCAAAAAGTATCCCCATCCAGCCAGGAGCGAGAACGGGCCAAGCCTGGAGGCGCAGCACCTGGCCCAGGAGGCGTACCTGGCAGGCAGTTGCCTGATGGCCTGGTTGAGTTGGGTTGGCTCCAGCCTGGTGGGTATTGCACTGGCCAACATCATCCCGACCCACTGGGGCCTGGGCTTTGCCGGCATCCTGTGCTTACTGGCGATCATGAGCTCGCTGGCCAGCACCCGGCTAAGACTGATTGCGGCGCTGGTGGCGGCGGCGGTGGCTGTGGCGGCCTATGCCTTGCCACTCAAGCTCAATATCGTGCTGGCTATTGCGGCGGCGGTGCTATTGAGCATGGTGATGGAAAAATCATCGTGGCTGCGTCGACCCGGCGGCTCGACATGAGCCTGGTCTGGAGTCACCCCAAAGCCCGCGCGCTGTGTTCAGGCCGGGCATTTGGCGCGACTGCGTGTGCAGCAAGCAGGCGCTCGGGCTTTGAAGCTGAGGGGGCATGGAGCACATGACGGATTGGTGGACCATTGCAATCATCGTGGGCTTGACGGGGGTGACGGTGTTGACGCGCTGCTTCTTTTTCATCTCGAGCAAGCCCTGGACCCTGCCGCACTGGGCGCAGCGCGGCCTGCAATATGCGCCGATTGCGGCCCTGTCAGCGGTGGTAGCACCCGAGGTGGTGATGAGTCAGGGCGTGCTGCTTGACACCTGGCAGGATGCGCGCCTGTTTGCCGCAGCCGTGGGCTTGCTGGTGTATTACAGCTGGCGTGATGCGCTGCTCACCATCGTGCTGGGCATGGCGGTCTTTCTGCCCTTGCATCTTGGGCTGGGCTGGTAGCTCGCGTGATCAGGATGCCCACCTAAAATAAGCCTCAACCTGCGGCCCAGGTGCTGGCGCATCAATTTCCACATCCATATTTTTTCATCATGAACTTCATCCGCTTCGAGGACCTGTGCCGGCAAGGCCGGGTAAAAAACCAGCGTGTTTTCATCCGCGCCGATCTCAACGTGCCGCAGGATGACTCGGGGCGCATCACGGAAGACACCCGCATCCGGGCCTCCTTGCCCTGCATCCAGATGGCCCTGGACGCAGGAGCGGCCGTCATGGTCACCTCCCACCTGGGCCGACCCACCGAAGGCGACATGAAACCCGAGGACAGCCTGGCGCCGGTGGCCAGGCGCATGGGCGAGCTGCTGGCACGAGACATTCCACTGGTGGCCAACTGGACCGAGGGCGTCTCGGTAAAGCCTGGCCAGCTCCTCATGCTGGAAAACGTACGTGTCAACAAAGGGGAAAAAAAGAACAGCGAGGAATTAAGCAGGAAGATGGCCGCCCTGTGCGACATCTTCGTGCACGACGCCTTTGGCACCGCTCACCGCGCTGAAGCCAGCACCTATGGCATCGCCCGCTTTGCGCCCATCGCCTGCGCCGGCCCCTTGCTGGCCGCCGAA
Organism: Burkholderiaceae bacterium; assembly: GCA_017853735.1. Lineage (GTDB taxonomy): Bacteria > Pseudomonadota > Gammaproteobacteria > Burkholderiales > Burkholderiaceae_C > Hylemonella. The sequence goes on from JAFMJA010000028.1 coordinate 7,712, forward strand.
ATGGATGCCATTGGCAAAGCCTTGCAGTCGCCCAGGCGACCTCTGGTGGCGATCGTGGCTGGATCCAAAGTCAGCACCAAGCTCACCATCCTGCAAAGCCTGGCGAAAAATGTAGACCAGCTGATTGTGGGGGGCGGCATCGCCAATACCTTCATGTTGGCCGCAGGCCTCAAGATCGGCAAAAGCCTGGCTGAGCCAGACCTGGTGCACGAGGCCAAGGCTGTGATCGAGGCCATGGGAAAACGGGGTGCGGCGGTACCCATCCCGGTCGATGTGGTCACTGCCAAGGAATTCAAGGCCGACGCCAAGGCGACCGTCAAGCTGGCCCACGAGGTGGCCGACGACGACCTGATCCTGGACATCGGGCCACAGACAGCCAAAATGCTGGCTTCCCAGCTCATGGCAGCAGGTACGGTGGTCTGGAATGGCCCGGTCGGGGTGTTCGAGTTTGCCCCCTTTGAAAATGGAACCCGAGAAATCGCCAAGGCGATTGCCCACAGCAGTGCCTTCAGCATTGCCGGGGGAGGTGACACGCTGGCGGCGATTGCCAAGTACGGCATCGAGAAGCAGGTGGGCTACATCTCCACTGGGGGAGGCGCCTTTCTGGAGGTGCTCGAGGGCAAGACCCTGCCCGCCTTCGAGATCCTCTCCCAGCGCGCCAGCTGAAGCGCGCCGACCCCGCTTGTGCGCTTGGATCAGTCAGACTTCGCTGGTGGTTTTTTCTGCCAACTCCGCCTTCATGTCTGCCCGGTTCTGATGGAAAAAAATGGCCAGTCCGGCGCCCACAATGAGTGTTGCGCCCAGCAAGGCGCGGGCTGAAGGCACATCGCCCCAGACCAGATAGCCCAGCGCCATGGCCCACACGATGGCGCTGTATTGGAAGGGCGCCACCACATTCGCTGGCGCCAGCCGAACCGCGTGGTTGAGCATGAAGTGCGCGGTGGTCGCCACAATGCCCAGCAAACAGATCAGGCTAAAGGCCAGCGGGCCTGGCGCGAGCCACCCCATGGGCCAGGTGCTCAGACCGGCCAGCGCCACGCCTGAGGTCTGCAGGGTGATCAGGTGAAAGCCATTGCTGCCGCGCAGATGGCGCGCCAGGATCATCATCAGAGCCAGCGAGAGGCTGCCTCCCAATGCCATCAACGCGGGCAGTGTCAGGGCGGCCGCACTGGGTGGAAAGATCAGCAGGACGCCGGCAAATCCCGCGACGACTGCCACCCAGGAAGCCGGCCCGACATGTTCGCGCAACAGCAGGGCAGACAGCACTGTGACGAAAATCGGGGAGGCCAGGTAAAACATGAAGACATCCGCCAGAGGCAAATGACGTACTGCCAAATAGAACAGCGCCACCTCAGCGATGACCAGGGCCACCCTGAGCGCCTGCAGCCGGGGGCGTTCCACCCGCCACAGGCTGCCGAGCAGGCCCTGTCGCCAGAGGTAGGGCACCAGGATTAGCAGCGCCGCGGCGCTACGGATGGCCAGGATCTGACCCACTGAATAATCGGCGACCAGCCATTTGCCCAGGGCGTCATTGAGGGTGAACAGCAACATGCCGCTGACCATCAGCGCGATGCCAGCCAGATGGGGATGGTTTTTCATACGTTAAGTGCGTTCTGATGTGAAGAACAATGGTGCGCAAGATCCGGCAGACCTGGCCCAGATGTGCGGAGAGTTGATTCTGCCTGCTGCCGGAGCAGGGCAGTTTACGTGTGAAAATCGACGGCCTAACTTCTAAGAATCCTCCATGCCAAGCCGAGCCACCAAAATCGTTGCCACCCTGGGCCCTGCCTCGAGCGACCCACAGCTGCTTGAAAAAATGATCCGTGCCGGGGTCAATGTGGTACGGCTCAACTTTAGCCATGGCAAGGCTCAGGACCATATCGACCGCGCTGCCCTGGTGCGCACCGCAGCCAAGCGCGCCGAGCGCGAAGTGGCCATCATGGCCGACCTGCAGGGCCCCAAGATCCGGGTTGGCAAATTTGCCGAGGGTAAGGTGCTGCTGACCACCGGCCAGAAATTTGTCCTCGACGCTGGCCGCACCGAGCCAGGCGATGCATCGGCAGTAGGCCTGGACTACAAGGAGCTGCCGCGCGATGTGGTGGTGGGTGACATGCTGCTGCTGGCGGACGGTCTGATTGTGATGGTGGTCGAAGCGGTCAAGGGGCAGGCCGTCCATTGCCAGGTCACAGTTGGCGGAGAACTGTCCAATAACAAAGGCATCAACAAGCGCGGTGGTGGGCTGACAGCGCCGGCCCTGACGGGCAAGGATATGGAGGACATCAAAACTGCCATGGCCTTCCAGGCCGACTATGTGGCAGTGAGCTTTCCGCAAAGCGCCACCGATATGGAAATGGCGCGCCAGCTGTGCAATGTGGCAGCGGCGCCATTTGGCCACAAGCCCCACCTGATCGCCAAGATTGAGCGCGCCGAGGCGATCCCCAAACTCGAGGAGATCTTGCGGGCCAGCGACGGCATCATGGTGGCGCGGGGCGATCTGGCCATCGAGGTCGGCAACGCGGCAGTGCCGGCCCTGCAAAAGCGCATGATCCGCCTGGCCCACGACATGGACAAGACGGTGATCACCGCCACCCATATGATGGAATCGATGGTCAACAATCCGGTGCCCACCCGCGCGGAGGTGAGTGATGTGGCCAACGCGGTGCTCGATGGCACCGATGCGGTGATGACCTCCGCGGAAACCGCTGCTGGCCGCTATCCGCTGGAAACCGTGGTGGAGATGGCCGCGATCTGCCTAGCGGCCGACCAGGCCGAGGCCTTGGCGCTGGACGATGACTTTTCCGGCAAAAAATTCAGCCGGATCGACCAGTCCATCGCCATGGGCGCACTGTTCACTGCCCACCACCTGGGCGCCAAAGCGATCGTGGCCCTGACCGAAAGCGGCTCCACCGCGCTGTGGATGAGCCGTTACCGTATCAACATCCCGATCTACGCGCTGACCTCCAAGGTGGCTACTCAACGCAAAATGGCTTTGTACCGCAATGTCCGGCCCCTGCTCATGAATACCAGCGGTGACCGTGACACTGCCCTGGAGGAGGCAGAGCAGCACCTGAAAGATCGCGGCATCGTGCAGCGCGGCGATATTTACGCCATCACCTGTGGCGAGCCCATGGGCTCACCGGGCGGCACCAATATGCTCAAAATCTGCCGAGTTTCTTAGGCCGGCTCGGGCCCGGCGCGCGGTGCTGTCGTTTGTTGATATTTTTGGAGTCGACCATGAAACCATCTTGGCCAGTGTCAGGCAAAACCCCGCTTTTTGTGGCCCTGAGTTTTGCCGCCTTGTTCTTTGCCATGTCCGCCTGGGCTCAGACCTACCCGGTCAAGCCGATCCGTCTGGTGGTTCCCTTTCCTGCGGGAGGGCCCACTGACATCGTGGCCCGCCCCCTGGCGCAAATGTTGGGTGATGAACTCAAGCAACAGGTGATTATTGACAACAAGGGGGGAGCTGGTGGCTCGATTGGGGCCGATGCGGTGGCGAAATCTGCGCCGGATGGCTACACCTTGTTGATGGGCACGGTGGGCACCAACGCCATCAATGGCAGCCTCTACAAAAAACTGAGCTATGACCCGGTCAAGGACTTCACGCCGATCGCGCTGGTGGCCAGTGCGCCGCTGGCGATCGTGGTCAATCCCGCCAACCCGGCCAAAAATCTGACCGATTACATCCGTCAAGCCAAAGAATCGCCAGACAGCATGGTATTTGGAACTGCGGGCAACGGTACTCCTGGGCATCTGACGGGCGCCCTGTTTGAGTCTGCCGCCCAGGTCAAGCTCAAGCATGTCCCCTACAAGGGCAGCGCTCCTGCGGTCACGGACCTGATTGCCGGGCAGATCGCCTCGATGTTTGACCCGGTGCAATCGGTGATCGGTCATATCAATTCCGGTCGGGCCCGGGCCCTGGCTGTCACCAGCAAGACGCGCTCCCCGGTCCTGCCCAATGTGCCCACAGTGGCTGAACAAGGGCTACCCCAGTTTGAGTCAACCGCCTGGTGGGCGGTGTTTGCCCCGGCGAATTTGCCCGCGGGCCTGCAACAGCAATTGAAGACGGCGGTAGAAAAGATTGCGGCCTCGGCAGCCTACGGGCAAAAGCTTGGAAATCTGGGGGTGGTGCCCCATACCGAGGTGCAGGAAAGTTTGGCGGCATTTCAGCTGCGCGAAGTTGCCAAGTGGGCCAAGGCGGTACGCGACTCCGGTGCCACAGTGGACTGAGTCAGCAGGAATTCATTTCTAGGACAAGCATGAAGCTCAATGCAGAAGAACAGGCCATGCTGGCCGGCGAGCTGGGGCCGGTTCGCCAGGCCGCGATAGCCCATCAAATTCAGGTGGGGGAGTTTTTTGGTGCCGCCGACATGGTGCCGGTCTCGCAATCGCACATCATGGCCGACACCGAGAGTCTGGGTGAGGCCGGAGTTGAGTGGCTGGAATCCCTCACCAAAAATGGCGGCAAGGAGCGGGTGGTGCGCATCCCGACCATCACCGATCCGCGCGGCACCGATTTCAACAAGGCCAAGCAGCTTGGGCAGACCGACCAGATGATCAGCCTGGAGCGGCGCGCCATCGCCGCCTTTGTCAAGATGGGTGTGTCGATGACCGATACCTGCATCAACTACCAGACCATCATGGCACCAGGCTTTGGCGAGCATGTCGCCTTTGGTGACACCGGGGTGGTGATCTACTCCAATTCAATCTGCGGTGCGCGCTCCAACTTTGAGGGCGGTCCCTCGGCCCTGGCAGCCGGGCAGACTGGGCGGACTCCCCGCTATGGCTTTCACCTGGATCAACACCGGCAACCGGGCCGGCGCTTTCGCATCAACTGGCGGCCACAAACACTCAATGAATGGGGCGCGCTGGGCGGCTTCATCGGCAAGCACTCGGGCAATTACTGGGAGGTGCCGGTCCTCGAAGGTGTGGAAGGCAATCCGGGTTCCGACTCGCTCAAGCATTTTGGCGCGGCCATGGCCAGTTTTGGCTCCACCGCGCTGTTTCATATGGTGGGCATCACCCCGGAAGCCATCCGCGCGCAAGACCTCAACATGGCGCACTTGCCGGTGCGCACGATTGAGCGTGCCGAAGTCATGGCCTTGCAGGGCTCTTACCGGGTGACCGATGAAGTGGATGTGGTGGTGTTTTCCGCCCCCCAGCTGAGCCTGCTGGAAATCCGCGACCTGGCCGCCCTGTGTGAAGACAGAAAGTTCAAGATTCCCCTGCTGGCGGTGACCAGCCCCCAGGTCAAGCCCGATGCCGACCGCATGGGCTACACCGAGACGATCGAGTCCGCGGGCGGCACGGTGTTTGCCGGCATGTGCTTCTACCAGTCCTACGCGCGCGAGATTGCCGAGGCCAATGGCTGGAAGCGCCTGGCCACCAACAGCGCCAAGATGGTCAACATCCTGGGCGGCTATGGCTATACGCCGATGCTGGCCTCCATGGAAGAGTGTGTCGCCGCGGCTGAAACCGGGAGGCTGGCATGAGCGCCGCGTTGCCGCCTGGGGACGCTCGCACCGTAGCCCTCAGCACGGAGGTACCCCAATGACAGGAAAAATTTTCACCGCCCGTCATGCCATGGGCCAGCAGGTCGAAGCTGAATGCCTCAGTGCCAACGATGGCTTTTCGGCCCGCTACGACCTCAACCGCCTGGAGGGGCGCTTCTCACGGCCGGCGCACAAGCTGTTTGGCCAGTCCTATCACGGCAAGATCCTGGTGCTCGATACCGCCAAGGGCGGCGTGGCCAGTGCCTGGATGCTCTATGAAATGAAGTCGCGCAACCTTTACCCGGCGGCCATTGTGTTCAATACGGTCAACCCGATTCTGGCCCAGGGCGCGGCCCATGCGGGCATCACCATGCTGGCTGGTTTTGATGTCAATATTACCGAGGCGATTGCCAGTGGATCACGGCTGCGTATCGACCCAGCCCACAAGACAGTGCAGGTGCTGGACTGAGCTGTGAGGCTCATGAGCCCCTCAAGCCGCTAAAATCAGCTTCCTGGCAGCGTGTCGCTGCTGCCGATTGACTGGGAGTAACCATGCCACTTGTCTCAATGCGCGAATTGCTGGACCATGCCGCCGCCAATGGCTATGGCATTCCGGCCTTCAATGTGAACAACCTGGAGCAGGTGCAGGCGGTGATGGCCGCGGCCGACGAGGTGGGTGCGCCAGTCATCCTGCAAGCCAGCGCGGGTGCGCGCAAGTATGCGGGTGAGCCGTTCATCAAGCACCTGATTCAGGCTGCCTGTGAGTCCTATCCGCATATTCCCCTGGTGATGCACCAGGATCATGGCACCAGCCCCAAGGTCTGCGAGGGTGCGATCTCTCTGGGATTTGGCTCGGTCATGATGGATGGCTCGCTCAAGGAAGATGGCAAAACCCCCGCAGAGTTTGACTACAACGTGGATGTGACACGCAAGGTGGTGGTCATGGCGCACAAGGTGGGCGTCACTGTCGAGGGTGAACTCGGTTGCCTGGGCAATCTGGAGACCGGCGATGCTGGCGAGGAAGATGGCATAGGCGCTGAGGGCAAGCTCGATCACAGCCAGATGCTGACCGACCCGGAGGAGGCGGCCCAGTTCGTCAAGGCCACCCAACTGGACGCGCTGGCCATTGCCATCGGCACCAGCCACGGGGCCTACAAGTTCAGCCGACCACCCACAGGCGACATTCTGGCCATCTCCCGCGTAAAGGAAATCCACGCCCGAATTCCCAACACCCATCTGGTGATGCACGGCTCTTCCTCGGTGCCCCAGGAGCTGCTGGCCATCATCAACCAGTATGGCGGCAAGATGAAGGAAACCTATGGCGTTCCGATCAAGGAAATCCAGGAGGCGATCAAGCATGGTGTACGCAAGATCAATATCGATACCGACATCCGCCTGGCCATGACCGGCGCGGTACGCAAGTTTCTCGCCGAAAACCCTGACAAGTTCGATGCCCGCGAATGGCTCAAGCCGGCGCGCGAGGCGGCCAAGGCGGTTTGCAAGGCGCGTTACCTGGAGTTTGGCTGTGAGGGCCAGGCTGGCAAAATCAAAGGGCAGGGGCTGTCGGTGATGGCCTCCAAGTACGCTCAGGGTGAATTGGCTCAGCTGGTGCATTAGGGCCGGCGCTTCTTGCGATAATCTGGGGCCCGGCGCGATGCGTCGGGCTTTTTGTTTTTCAGCCTGCACCATGACCTCTGCCTTGCATACCTCCTCCATCACTTCGCTGCCGCTGCTCGCGCGTGGCAAGGTGCGCGACAACTATGCGGTGGGAGACGACCGCATCCTGATGGTGGCATCCGATCGCATCAGCGCCTTTGATGTGATCATGGGCGAGCCGATTCCAGGCAAGGGTGAATTGCTGACCCAGATGACCCTGTTCTGGTTTGACAAGCTCGGGCACCTCTGCCCGAATCATCTGACCGGCCAGGCGCCCGAGAGCGTGGTCACGCCGGCCGAGGTGGCGCAGGTCCAGGGCCGTGCCATGCTGGTCAAGCGACTGAAGCCCATCCCGGTGGAAGCGGTGGTGCGCGGCTATCTGGCTGGCAGTGGCTGGAAGGAGTATCAGGAGAGCCAATCGGTCTGCGGGGTCAAGCTGCCCGCGGGCCTGAAAAATGCCAGCAAGCTGCCCGAGCCGATCTACACCCCGGCGGCCAAAGCCGAGGCGGGCGAACATGACGAAAACATCACCTTTGAGAAGACGGTTCAGATGATCGGCGCCGAACTGGCCGCCAAGATCCGCGACATCTCCATCGCCATTTACAAGGCGGCCGCTGAAATCGCACTCCAAAAAGGCATCATCATTGCTGACACCAAATTTGAATTTGGCCTGGATCAAAGCGGTACGCTGGTGCTGATGGACGAGGTGCTGACCCCCGACTCCTCACGCTACTGGCCGGTGGAGGGCTATGCCGAAGGCAGCAACCCGCCCAGCTATGACAAGCAATTCCTGCGGGACTGGCTGGAGGCGGCCTTGGTGAACGGTCAACCCTGGGGCAAGAAGCCACCGGCCCCCAAGCTGCCAGCCGAGGTGATCGAAAAAACAGCGGCCAAATACGCCGAGGCGCTCAAGCGTCTCACCTCCTGATCCTGGGCGGGTCTGTCCGGCGCGCAAAGGCTGCGCGCAAGGGTTGATTCAGCGACCGCCTGTCACATCCAGCAAGCTGCCTGTGGTGTAACTGGCTTGCTCGGACAGCAACCAGACAATGGCACTGGCGATTTCCTGTGCATTGCCTGGCCGCTTCATGGGAATCGAGCCAGCCAGCTGCCAGGCACGCTCGGGTTGACCGCCACTGGCGTGGATTTCGGTGTCGATCAATCCAGGACGCACCCCGTTGACCCGAATGCCTTCACTGGCCACCTCGCGTGCCAAGCCTACCGTGAAGGTGTCGATCGCGCCCTTGGTCGCTGCGTAGTCCACATACTGGCCCGGCGCACCCAGCACTGCGGCCACACTGCTCAGGTTGACGATGACACCGCCCTGGCCACCGTGCCGCGTACTCATGCGGCGTACTGCCTCACGCGCACAGAGAAAACTGCCAATGATGTTGATATCAATCATGCGACGCCAGCGCGCCAGGCTCATCTCATCCACCCGGGCGGGCAGATCCACGACGCCCGCGTTATTGACCAGGCCGCACAGAGGCCCAAGCCGGGCATGCACCTGCTCAAACATGGAAAGCACCTCGGCTTCGTTGGCTATATCGGCCTGCACAGCGATGGCTTGGCCACCCTGCCCAGCAATCTCTTGCACCACATGCTCGGCGGCGTCTGATCGGCTGGCGTAATTGACCGCGACCGCCCATCCTTGCTGGGCTGCCATCAATGCGGTGGCCGCACCAATGCCGCGACTTCCCCCGGTGACGAGTAAAACCTTGTTCAAAATGTGTCTCCAAGTTGAGGGTTGGGCAGAAAATTCACCCGAACAAGATACCATTGTTCCTTGTTTGTTAAGGAGAACCGATGAGCCGCACGATTGATTACTACTTTGCCCCCAACAGTCCCTGGACTTACCTGGGACATGCCCGCTTCACCACCATGGTGCGAGAAGCTGGCGCGACGGTGCGGGTCTTGCCTGCCGATCTGGGCAAGGTCTTCCCGGTCTCAGGTGGGCTTCCTTTGCCCAAGCGCTCGCCGCAACGCCAAGCCTATCGGCTGGTGGAGCTGGCGCGCTTTCGCGATCACCTGCAATTGCCCTTGAATGTGCACCCCAAATACTTTCCGGTGGCCGGCAATGCGGCGGCGCAACTCATCATTACCGTGGACCAGAACGACGGCTGGGAATCGGCCATGCGCCTAGCCGGGGCAGTGCTGGCTGCAGTGTGGGCTCAGGAGCGCAATATTGCCGATACCGCGGTACTGGCCGAGCTGCTGGCCGAGACAGGCCTGCCCGCGCTGCGGCTGGAACAATCAGCCAGCCCCGCGGTGATCGACCGCTACGAGCAAATCACCCAACAGGCCATCGATACCGGGGTCTTTGGGGCACCCACCTATGTGCTCGATGGCGAACTATTCTGGGGTCAGGACCGGCTTGACTTTCTGCAGCGCAAACTCAAGG
>JAFMJA010000029.1 GCA_017853735.1 Burkholderiaceae bacterium
GCCCTACCCGTCATCATTCTGTTGTCGCTGTCGATCTTGTTTGGTGCGGCCCTCGCCCTGGCCTTGCATACCGCCTTGCGCTACATGAGCGCTTCCAGTGAGAACACCTCGGTTCTGATGCTGGCCCTGGTCGCAGCCACCACCACCTGGTGCGCCAACCTGGGCGGCTCAGCGCCCCTGGCTGCCCTTTTGGCGGGTAGCCTGCTCAAGTCCATGCACCCGCGACCCTGGTCCTGGTCACGGCAATTTGGCACTGCATCCTCGATCCTGACCATTCTCATGTTTGTGCTGGTCTCGATGGCAGCCGCCCAGGCCGATTGGCACCTGCTTTCCTGGCAACTGATTGCTGCGCTGGTGCTGGTTCGTACCCTGGCCAAAGGGTTGGGCATCGGCTTGGCCAATCTGGGCAGCGGCGCCAGCTTGAAGCAGTCCTTCTGGACGGCCTCAGCCATGTGGCCCATGTCGGCGGTGGCCCTGCTCCTGCTGTCCCAATTTGTCCAGTACCTACCGCAACTCGCAACCCAACTGGCTGCCATCGCCCTGCCCCTGATCCTCTGCATGGAGATGCTGGGCGCCCTGGTGAGCACAGTTGCCTTGCAACGTGCCGGTGAAGCCCATCTTGCAATTGGCAAGCCAGTCAGCCAACGAACGCAGGAGAGCGGCGATGGCCCTTGAAGCGTTTCAAAAGTCTGAGGCCCTGTCGCTGGGTGTCGAACTCGAACTGCAGCTGGTCAATACCCATGACTATGACCTGGCGCCCTATGCCCACGACATGCTTCGCCTGATGGCGCGCCGCAAGTTGCCTGGCAGTGTGGTCCCGGAGATGACCTCCAGCATGATCGAGATCTCCACCGGCGTCTGTCAGTCGCCCGCCCAGGTCCGCGGCCAACTGGTGCAAATTCGTGATGCCCTGGTGCAGTGTGCGGACAAGCTCAATATTGCCGTGATTGGTGGCGGCACCCACCCTTTCCAGCAATGGCACGAGCAGCGTATTTACGACAAGCCACGCTTTCGTCAATTGCATGAACTCTACGGCTACCTGTCCAAACAGTTCACCATTTTTGGCCAGCATGTCCATATCGGCTGCCCGGATGCCGACAGCGCGCTGCTGATGCTGCACCGGATGTCACGCTTCATCCCGCATTTCATCGCGCTGTCTGCTTCATCGCCATTTGTCCAGGGCCAGGACACCCTGTTTGATTCGGCCCGGCTCAATTCGGTGTTTGCCTTCCCGCTCTCGGGCCGCGCGCCCTTCACTTTGCGCTGGAACGAGTTCAATGACTACTTTGACAAGATGACCCATACCGGCGTGGTCTCGAGCATGAAGGATTTTTACTGGGACATCCGCCCCAAGCCGGAATTCGGCACGATCGAGATCAGGGTATTTGACACCCCGCTCACCGTGCACCGCGCAGCGGCCCTGGCTGGCTTTGTCCAGGCCCTGGGTGCCTGGTTCTTGCAGGAGCAACCCTTCATGCCCAGCGAGGACGACTATCTGGTGTACACCTACAACCGCTTTCAGGCCTGCCGTTTTGGCCTGGATGCGGTGTATGTCGACCCCAGCTCAGGCCAGCACCAGCCCTTGCGTGAACATTTGCTGGCAACCCTGGACCAGCTCGAGCGCCATGCCAGCGCCCAGGGTGCTGAGGAATCCTTGCGGCTGATCAGGCGCAGCGCCGAGATGGGGCACAACGATGCCCGATGGCTCAGGGAGCAGTTCGAAAGCGACCAACAATTGGCCGAGACAACGCGTCAGGCCGGCCAGAAATTTCGCGTCTGACCGTGTGCCCCACTCAGTGCTTGGCGAGCGCCTGGGGGTTGAGCGGCGTCAGCGCCTTGCCCTTGCTGAAAAACTCAACCAAGTTGTCTGCGGCCAGCCTGGCCATGGCCAGGCGGGTCGGCACACTGGCGCTGGCAATATGCGGTGTCAGCACCACATTGGGAACAGTCAGCAAGTCGGGATGGACCTTGGGCTCCCCCTCAAACACATCCAGGCCTGCAGCGGCAATGCGCCCCTCGCGCAAGGCCTGTGCCAGTGCCGCATCATCGACAATGCCGCCACGCGCGATATTGACCAAGGTCGCAGTCGGCTTCATGAGCCCGATCTCTGCGGCACCGATGGCGTGATGGCTGCTGGCCGAATAAGGCAACACCAGCACCAGATGGTCGGCCGTCTTGAGCAGTTCCTCTTTGCTGACGTAATGGGCCTTGCACTCGGCCTCAGTAGCTGCATCCAGGCGAGAGCGGTTGTGGTAGATCACCTTCATGCCAAAGCCGTGGGCACCACGCCTGGCAATGCCCTGGCCGATACGTCCCATGCCCAGGATACCCAAAGTGGCACCGTGCACATCCGAGCCGGCAAACATGTCATAGCTCCACTTGGTCCATTTCCCAGCGCGCAGGTAATGCTCGCTCTCGGTCATGCGCCGTGCGGTGGCCATCATCAGGGCAAAACCGAAGTCGGCGGTGGTCTCGGTCAGCACATCAGGGGTGTTGGTGGCGAGCACGCCTCGCGCCGTCATGGCGTCCAGATCAAAATTGTTGAAACCTACCGCCATATTGGCGCAAATCTTCAGCCGAGGACAGGCCGCCAGCAATTCGCCATCGATGCGGTCACTGCCGGTGGTGAAGGCACCGTCCTTGTCGGCCAGATGCTGCGCGAGCTGATCCTTGTTCAGCACCTGGTCAGACTGGTTGGACTGGACTTCGAAATGTTGTGCCAGATATTCAACAATTTCAGGAAATACCGCGCGAGCCACAAAAATTTTAGCTTTGGCCATGGATACCTCGGTAGCGAGAGGGTCAATATTGAGAATGACGGCTAATGTATCGCATTGCCCGCCTGATCAGCGTTGCAACCCGACCAAGCAGCAGCCATATGGTTTCCCCCATGTGCCAGCGCCGGCGGCTTGGCTAGAATGAAACAGTTTCATTTGATTCGCATGATTTTCTTTGTCTGAGCTTGGCGTGTTTCATTCAGTCAGTCTTTTTGCTTTCCTCTATATCTTCTGGCTACTGCTGTCAGGGTACTTCACCGCATTTCTGATGATTGCAGGTGCAGGCTCCGCATTGGCCGTCGTCTGGTTTGCACATCGCATGGATGTGATCGACGCCGAAGGGCATCCTGTCCATTTTGGCCCCAAGGCCTTGCTCTATTGGCCCTGGCTGATCAAGGAAATCATCAAGTCGGGCTGGTCCGTCAGCCGCATCATCCTCAGCCCCAAGTTGCCCATCAGCCCAACCATGATCAGTTTCACACCTAGCCAAAAAACAAAGGTCGGCCTGGTGATCCATGCCAACTCCATCACCCTCACCCCCGGGACGATCACCGTTCAGGCTGGTTTGACTGAATTTTTGGTCCACGGCATCACCAGGGAATCGGCCGAGGGTGTGATTGACAGCGAAATGGACCAACGTGTCACCGCGCTGGAGGTCAAGCCATGATGTTTTCAGTTGCCGCCATCGCCTTGTTGGTCACCCTGGCCCTGAGCCTTGCCCGCGCCTCGTTGGGGCCAACCGTGTTTGACCGGCTCCAGGCTGCCAACACCATTGGTACTGCCGCCATGCTGCTGCTGGCTGTGCTCGGTTTCCTTGGCGGCCGGCCGGAATTTCTTGACCTGGCCATTGTCTACGGACTGCTCAATGTGATCGGCACCTTTGCAGTGCTCAAATATTTCCGCAGTGGTGACCTCGGCGCGACGTCAGACCAGAAGGCGGACGCCCCATGAGCGCACTGGTGGAGGGCCTGAGCTGGCTCAGTCTGGTTTTGGGCGGATTTTTTTGCATGGTTGGCGCACTTGGCCTGCTTCGCATGCCTGATTTTTTTACCCGCATGCATGCCGCCAGCGTGGTGGACACCCTTGGCGCTGGCCTGATTCTGTTGGGTCTGATGCTGCAGGCGGGCTGGACCCTGGTGGCGGTGAAACTGTTCTTCCTGGGACTGCTGATTTTCTTTGTCAGCCCAACGGCCACACATGCCCTGGCACGCGCCAGCCTGGAACGTGGCCTCAAGCCCCTGCTCGCACCGAGGGAGGATGCATCATCGAAGCCCTGATCATCAATGTCTTGCTGGTTCTGATGGCGGTCACTGTCTGCGTGATCGCCAATACCCGAAATCTGTTCAGCGTGATTGTGCTGGGCGGCATCTACAGCTTCCTGACTGCTACGGTCCTGGTGGCCATGGACGCAGTGGATGTGGCGATGACCGAGGCGTCGGTGGGTGCGGGCATCTCCACTGTCCTCCTGCTCGGCGCACTTCATCTGTGCCGCTCTGAAGAGGCCCGGCCTATGCATCGAGCCTGGTTGCCAATGCTGATTTCTGTCGCAGTGGGTGGCCTGCTCATTTTTGGCACCCTGGGCTTGCCCGCTTTTTCTGACCCGCAGGCGCCGATCCACACCCATGTGGTGCCGCGCTACCTGGAAGATATCAAGCATGAAGTGGATGTGCCCAATGTGGTGACCGCGGTCCTGGCCAGCTACCGGGGCTATGACACCCTGGGAGAGACAACCGTGGTGTTTACCGCGGGAGCCGGAGTCATCGTGTTGCTTCGTCGCCGCAGCAAAAAACGCAAGCCATGAAAAACGATCTGATCCTGCGCGTCATTGCCAAGCTGTTGATTCCCTTCATTGTGCTTTTCGCGCTCTATGTCCAGTTCCATGGGGATTTCGGACCGGGTGGTGGATTCCAGGCCGGGGTGATACTGGCTGCCACCGTCATTTTTTATGCCCTGATCTATGGTTTGGATGATGCCCGCAAGGTGGTGCCCGAAGCGCTGGTGGAGTCCATGATGGCGCTGGGCGTGCTGATCTATTCTGGCGTGGGCTTGGCAGGGCTGGTGCTGGGCGGGAACTACCTGGACTATTTTGTGCTGGACCCCAATTCTGTGCTGGGCCAGCACCGGGGCATCTTCTGGGTCGAGGTGGGCGTGGCCACCACAGTTTCTGGCGTCATGCTCAAGATCTTCTATGTCTTTGCAGCCCGTGCCCGGGCAGATGACTGAGCGCCAGGTGAACGCATGACCTTCTCCGGCCATTTCAGTTACTTCATCACGATCTTTCTCATGATCGCTGGCCTCTTCATCGTGATTGCCAGAGGCAATCTGATCAAGAAACTGGTGGGTCTGGGCATCTTCCAAACTTCGGTCTACCTGCTCTATATCGCGCCAGCCAAACTGGTGGGGGGCACCGCGCCAATCCTGAGCCCGGACTTCAGCGTCTACTCCAATCCTCTGCCGCATGTGCTGATACTCACCGCCATTGTGGTGGGGGTGGCGACGCTGGCCTTGGGTTTGGCGCTGGTGGTGCGCATTCGCGAAGCCTACGGCACGATCGAGGAAGACGAGATATTGTCAGAAGACACCCAGTCTGACGGCAAGGGGCCGCACCCATGAGCCTGTCTGCCCATCTGCCAGCACTCCAGGTGGTGCTGCCCCTAATCGCAGCGCCCTTGACCGTTCTGCTGCGTCGTGGCCAACTGCCCTATCTGTTGGCCTTGACAGCCTCCTGGCTGGCCCTGGCCATATCGCTTCAGCTATGGGTGCAGGTAGATCAGGGTGGCACGATCTCCTATGCCATCGGCAAGTGGCCGCCTCCGTGGGGCATCGAGTACCGCGTCGACCGTCTCACTGCTTTTGTGCTGGTGCTGGTGTCGGGCATGGCAGCCCTGGCCCTGCCCTATAGCCGCGACAGCATCGCCCATGAAATTCCTCACGAACAGCACTACCTGTTCTACACCATGTTCGTGCTGTGCCTGACCGGACTGCTGGGCATCACCATCACCGGAGACGCCTTCAATGTTTTTGTCTTTCTGGAAATCTCCTCTCTGTCCACCTATGTGCTGATCGCCCTTGGAAAACATCGGCGCTCCCTGCTGGCGGCCTACCAGTACTTGATCCTGGGCACGATAGGCGCCACTTTCATCGTGATCGGCATTGGCCTGCTCTACCTCATGACAGGAACCCTCAATATCGCTGACATGGGGCGCCGCCTGGCCGATGTCCATGGAACGCGCCCTGTGCTGGCCGCACTCGCTTTCCTGACCGTTGGCATTTCCCTCAAGCTGGCGCTGTTTCCGCTCCACCAGTGGCTGCCCAATGCCTATGCCTATGCGCCCTCGGTGGTTGCCGCTTTTCTGGCAGCCACCGCCACCAAGGTCGCGGTCTATGTGCTGTTACGGTTTTATTTCAGTGTGTTTGGTGCAACTCAGATCTTTACCGAGTTGCCCATGCAGGAAATGATGTTGCTGCTGGCGCTCTCTGGGATGTTTGTAGCCTCCGCCATAGCCATCTTCCAGTCCGATCTTAAACGCTTGTTTGCCTATTCCAGCGTGGCCCAGATCGGCTACATCATTCTGGGACTGTCCCTTGGCTCGGCCACCGGGCTTACCGCCACTATTGTTCACCTCTTTAACCACGGTGTCACCAAGGGTGCGATCTTCCTTTTGCTGGGCTTGGTCACCCTGTCTGTGGGCGGCACCAGCCTGGCCCGGGTGCATGGTTTGGGCAAACGCTCACCGCTGCTTAGCTTGGGCTTGGTGATCTGCGGCTTGTCGCTGATCGGCGTGCCTGGCACCGCAGGTTTCATCAGCAAGTGGTACCTGCTGCTGGCTG
Source organism: Burkholderiaceae bacterium (assembly GCA_017853735.1). Taxonomy (GTDB): domain Bacteria; phylum Pseudomonadota; class Gammaproteobacteria; order Burkholderiales; family Burkholderiaceae_C; genus Hylemonella. The sequence continues at coordinate 6,609 of JAFMJA010000029.1, forward strand.
CGCTCCAGACAGGTCATTGGTGGCTGGTTGCGCTGATTGTCATGTCTTCCCTGCTGGCTGTGGTCTATGTCTGGCGATTTGTCGAGGTGTCTTACTTTCGCGAGCCGCGCAAGGATCTTGCCGACCCCAGCCCACTTCCGCTGGGCATGGTGATACCCAGCGCATTGCTGGTGATTGCAACGGTGTACTTTGGCCTTGACACCTCCTTCACCATCGGCTCTGCCCAACAGGCTGCCGAGTTGCTGCTGGAGGGCGTGCGTTGAGTTTGTTTGCTCCCACGCCATTGATCCTGGCCTGCCTGCTAGTGCCAGTGCTGGGCAGCATACTGATCAGCCTGGCAGGTCGGCGGCCCAATTTGCGTGAAGGTATTACCCTGGCCACCGCTTTGCTCCTTCTGCTGGGCACAATCCTGCTACTGCCCAGCATCCTGGCGGGCGCGCGACCATCCCTGGCTCTCTGGAGCCTGCTGCCTGGGCTGGAGATCGCCTTTCAGGTCGAGCCTCTGGGCATGTTGTTTGCCCTCATCGCATCCAGCCTGTGGGTGGTCAACTCGATTTACTCCATCGGCTACATGCGGGCGAACCGGGAAGAAAATCAGACCCGGTTTTATGTCTGTTTTGCCCTGGCACTGGCGGCCACCATGGGTATCGCCTTTTCGGCCAACCTGCTGACCCTGTTCATCTTCTACGAAATGTTGACCCTGGTCACCTACCCGCTGGTCACCCATCATGGAACCCAGGCCGCACGCGATGGCGGCAGAACCTATGTGGGGATATTGCTGGGCACCTCCATCGTATTTTTCACCCCAGCCTTGATTCTCATCTGGCTTGTGGCTGGCACCACCGACTTTGTCCCTGGTGGCATCCTGCATGGTCAGCTGGGTCATGCCGGCATGGCTGGCTTGCTGGCCTTGATCGTCTTTGGCCTGGCCAAGGCCGCCCTCATGCCTGTGCACCGATGGTTGCCTGCGGCCATGGTTGCGCCCACGCCGGTCTCGGCGCTGCTGCATGCGGTGGCCGTGGTCAAGGCCGGTGTTTTCAGTGTGCTCAAGGTTGTGGTCTACATCTTTGGCGCGAACAACCTGGCAGAGGCAGGACTCGCAGGGGCGGCTGACTGGCTGGTGGTGCTGGCCGGATTCAGCATCGTGGCCGCTTCGGTGGTGGCGCTCTTTGCGGACAATTTGAAACGACGCTTGGCCTATTCGACCATCAGCCAGCTGTCCTATGTCACGATGTCGGCTGCCATCCTCGCGCCCCTGTCCCTGATCGGGGCCGCCCTGCACATCGCGGCCCACGCAGTGGCCAAGATCACCCTCTTCTTTGCCGCCGGCGCCATCTACACTGCCGCCCACAAAACCGAGGTCAGCCAGCTCGATGGGATTGGACGACGCATGCCATGGACCATGGTGGCTTTTTCCATTGGCGCCATCTCGATGATCGGCCTGCCACCAGCGGTTGGCTTCATTTCCAAGTGGTACATGCTGTCGGGCGCCATGGCCGCCGAGCATTGGCTGGTTGTCGCCGTGATTGCGCTCAGCACCCTGCTCAACGCCGGCTATTTCCTGCCCATCGTCTACCGCGCATTCTTTTTGCCACCCCGTGCTGACGAGGCGGACCATCCCCACGGTGAAGCTCCTGTGCTGATGGTGGTGGCCTTGTGTCTGACCGCCTCGGCCACCTTGCTGCTGTTCTTGTTTCCCGACCTGCCATTGGCCCTGGCCCGCCAGGCGATCATTTTCTGAAGCTTGCCATTCACCATGACACCTCACGATGCCTCCAAGCACTGGCTGGATCACACGAGAAACATCAAGCGTCTCTGGATAGGATTTCTGCTGGTTTTGGTCCTCTGCCTGTTGGCCGAACTGATCCTTGAGTTGCATCCTCAATTCTGGCTGGAAGGCATCTATGGCTTTCATGCCTGGTACGGATTCCTGGTTTGTGCCGCCATGATCCTGGTCGCCAAGGTGCTGGCGCTCTTGCTCAAGCGCCCTGACAACTACTACGGCAAGAACAATGACTGATCTGCTTGTTCACCCTGGCCTGTTCCTGATTGCAGGAGGTCTGTTATTGGCTCTGCTGACAGGCCTTGCGCGCAGGATTGCCATTGTGGCGCTGCCTCTGCTGGCCCTGTTTTTCATCTGGCAGATCCCGGACGGATCAAACTGGCAACTGCGTTTTCTGGATTACACCCTGAGCCCATTGGAGTCCAGCAAACTGTCCAGGCTGTTTGCCACGATTTTTTCCATCATGGCTGCCGCTGGTGGCCTGTTTGCGCTAGGACAGACCAAACGGCTCGAAATATGCGCCGCTTTTGTTTACGCGGGCTCCGCCATCGGCGTGACCCTGGCCGGTGACTTGCTGAGCCTTTTTGTCTTCTGGGAATTGATGGCCATTGGGTCGACCCTGGTGCTGTGGAGCCAGGCTGGCAAGCGGGCCGAAGCTGCAGCACGCCGCTACCTGATGATCCACCTGCTCGGTGGGGTCATCCTGTTGGCTGGCATCTGCGGGCATGTCGTGCAAACCGGAGATCTGACATTTCGCGCCATGAGTGCGGACTCTGCTGCCCACTGGCTCATCCTGATCGGTTTCCTGATCAATGCCGGCGCACCGCCCCTGTCGGCCTGGCTTCCAGACGCCTATCCAGAGGCCTCCTGGAGCGGCATGGTGTTCCTCTCGGCATTCACCACCAAAACCGCGGTATTTGTGCTGATCCGGGGCTTTGCAGGCACCGAACTGCTGATCTGGGTGGGACTGTTCATGGTTTTTTATGGCATCGTTTATGCGCTGCTGGAAAACGATATGCGTCGCATCCTGGCCTACTCCATCGTCAATCAGGTTGGATTCATGATCGCAGGCATTGGCATTGGCACCGAGATGTCTGTCAATGGTGCTGCTGCGCATGCCTTCACCCATATCATCTACAAGGGCCTGCTGCTGATGTCGGCGGGCTCGGTACTGTTGATGACGGGGCGGCGCAAATGCTCTGAACTTGGAGGACTGTTTCACAGCATGCCGCTGACTACGGCCTGCGGGGTGATTGGTGCCTTGTCCATCTCCGCGTTTCCGCTGACCTCTGGCTTTATCTCCAAGTCCATGATCTCTCAGGCCGCTGCTGACGGTCAGTTGCTGTGGGTATGGATGCTGCTGACGGCTGCTTCGGCGGGCGTTTTTCTGCATGCCGGCATCAAGTTTCCCTGGTTTGTCTTTTTCCAGAAAGACTCCGGCTTGCGCCCGCAAGAGCCGCCGCCCAGCATGCGCTGGGCCATGCTCCTGTTTGCTTTTCTATGCATTGCCCTGGGTGTATGGCCTGAGTTGCTCTACAGGCTTCTGCCCTACCCCACCGACTACCAGGCCTACAGCGGGGCCCATGTGCTTACCCAACTGCAGCTATTGCTGTTCTCGGGCCTGGCTTTCTTTGTCATGTTGCCTTACCTCAAACGCACGCTGACCATCACCCTGGATACCGATTGGGTCTGGCGCAAGTGGCTGCCAAGCCTGGGCAGTTTTGCGACGCGCCAGATTACCTGCTTGCAAGCGCTCAGCCGAGCCCAGGCGCAATCCCTGGGCAATGCTTTCATGGCTTGGGTCAACCGCAGCCTGGGTCAGGATGCACGACTGTCGGGTACCTGGGCAACCCGTGACATGGCGCTCTGGGTCTTGCTGCTCTTGCTGGGCTATCTGTTGCTGTATTACCTCTAGCCAGACACAGGCGCCGGGTCGCCTCAGCGCTGCTCAGTCCAGCCACCGGGTGAATTCTTGGGTTGACACCCGGGGGGTATAGAAGGTGTTCACCACAGCCTGCTCGTCGGCGTAGCCTAGCGCCATGCCACACACCAGCATTTCTTCCGGGCCTGCCCCGATGTGCGGCATGATCACTTTGGCAAAACCATTCCAGGCAGCCTGCGGGCAAGTGTGCAGCCCGCGTTCACGCGCGGCCAGCATGAGGTTTTCAAGAAACATGCCGTAGTCGATCAGGGAGCCCCGTCCCATGACCCGATCCACGGTAAACATCATGCCAACCGGCGCATCAAAGAACCGGAAATTGCGCTGGTGCTGCGCGTGCATCTTGTCCTTGTCTCCTTTGGTGATGCCCAGCAGCCCGTAGAGCCCCCATCCATTTTCCCGTCGACGCTCAAGATACTGGCCGACCCATTTTTGGGGGTAGTAGTCATATTCTTCAGGATATTGACTGGCCAGGCTGGGATCGGCCCTCAGGGCATCGTGCGCCGCGCACACTTTTTCAACCAGGCCATTCTTGCTTTTTCCCTGCAAGACATACACCTTCCAGGGCTGTGCATTGTTTCCAGAGGCCGCCCGGCTGGCCAGCTGCAGTATCTGGGTAATCAGATCTTGCGTGACAGGTTGCTGGGTGAACGCCCGCACCGACATGCGGGAGTTAATGGCTTCATCAACAGTCATGATTCATTTCAACATTTCAAGGGCGCTCAACAGCGCGGCAGGCAGGGGCACCGGGCGTCGCGACTGCCGATCCACATAAACATGCACAAAATGCCCCTGAGCGGCAGCCTGCTTGGCACCTTGTGCAAAAAGTCCCACATCGTAGCGCACGCTCGAATTGCCACGATGCGCCACCCGGATGCCGGCGTCGACCAACTGGGGAAAAGCCAGGGGAGAAAAATAATTGCACTGGGTTTCCACCACCAGGCCAATGACGCTGCCCGCATGCAAATCCAGGGCACCGCGCTCGACCAGAAAAGCATTGACTGCGGTATCGAACCAACTGTAATAGACCACGTTGTTGACATGCCCATAGACATCGTTATCCATCCAGCGCGTGCTCAGGGTACGAAATTCGCGGTAATGGCTGCGCGCCTGTGGCTGCGGCCATTTGCTGCTCGGCTCACTCTTCATGGCCGCCATTCTGCCAGCAGCGCCCAGCCAGATCGTCCAGCATCCAAAAGCAGCTTTTCGGCCCCATGGTCGCCATCGGTCTATCGTGGCAGGCGCTTCGGCGGATCGGCCGCTGGTGCCGGGCTGTGAAAAAGTGTTGTTTTTGAGCCCGGGCTCATCCGTTTTAGAAAACCAAGGGAAAACCCTGATACAATTCAACCATTGTCAGCTCTGTTGCTGGCACCCTTTGTCTCCTCGGGTCCTTTCGACACCATCTGGTTCAGGGATCCCTTCCAAGCCCCGATTCATTCGGGGCTTTTTTTTGATTTTCAGGGTGTATCGCTGCTACCCACTAGCGTGATTTGGACTCGATGGCGGCAATGAGTTGGGGCAACATGCGTCGCATGGCCGAACGACCCGCCTCGATGGACTGCCTGCGGGCACCGAAATCGGCGCTGCTGACACTGTTGAGGCTGGGTCGTACCACCACCTCGGCCTCGCGCAACTCCAAGCTGTTGATGCTTCGCCCCATGATGGTGAAGGTCTGCAGCAGGACCTGCAAGGTATCGCTGGCACCGTTGCTTTCAGGCGCACTGGAAATATCCACCGCAATCACCAACTCGGCACCCATCTGGCGTGCATATCGAACCGGTACCGGCGAGACAAGGCCACCATCCACATAATCACGGCCAGCGATGCGCACCGGCTGAAACAAGGCTGGCACCGCGCTGGAGGCGCGCACTGCGGTCGCGGTGTTGCCCCGTTGAAATAACACCCCCTGGCCGGTGCCCAGATCAGTGGCCACAATGCCCAGCGGTATCTGCATCTCCTCGATCAGCCGACCATTGATCTGCTGATGAACATAGCGCGCCAAGGCTTCCCCGCGCAGCAAGCCCCGGCTGAAAAAAGGCAGGGTCCAGTCGGCAAAAGTGGCTTCGTCCATGGTTTCCGCCAGGCGCTGCAACTGGGCGCCGCTCTTGCCACTGGCATAAAAGGCGGCGACCAGGCTGCCCGCAGAAGTTCCCGTCACCAGATCGGGCCGAATTCCGGCCTCTTCCAGTACCTGGATCACCCCCACATGGGCAAAGCCGCGTGCCGCACCGCCACCCAAGGCCAGTCCGACCTTGGGCAAGCGTTTCTGGCTGGAAGTTGGTGCAGCCGGACCACTTTGTGCCTCTTGCTGGGAGGATTGTTCGGGCAGCCCGGCGCAGCCTTGGAGCAATGCCGCCAACAGGCAGGCCATCAGCCAGACCAGGCCCTTGCAGTTGAAGGCAGGAAGTAATCGTTGCATCATCGCGCCAAATTTTCTTAGGCAGCCACCACTGGCCTGGCCCCACCACACCCGCTGGCCGAGGCCATGGGCAAAGCCAGCCTCGGGCGAGTGCCCGAACCTGGGTGAACGGTGGGCCCGCAGAGGACCCTAGTCGGCGGTGGCTTCTTCAGGCTTGGCCTTGCCCTCTTTTTTGGGCAGGGGCTGGATATCCAGCAGAACCTCAGTCTTGCTCTCATCACGCTCGTCAAGATCCACCGTCAGGCGTCCGCCCTCGGTGAGCCGGCCAAACAGGAGTTCATCGGCCAGGGCCCGGCGGATGGTGTCCTGGATCAGGCGTTGCATGGGGCGCGCACCCATGAGCGGGTCAAAACCTTTCTTGGCCAGATGCTTGCGCAGCTTGTCGGTAAAGGTGACATCGACCTTCTTCTCTGCCAACTGGCCTTCCAGTTGCAGCAGAAACTTGTCCACCACCCGCAAGATGATCTGCTCGTCCAGGGGTTTGAAGCTCACCATGGCGTCGAGCCGGTTGCGGAACTCGGGGGTGAACAGGCGCTTGATATCGGCCATTTCATCGCCCGCCTGGCGCGGGTTGGTGAATCCGATGGTGGCCTTGTTCATGGTTTCAGCGCCCGCATTGGTGGTCATGATGATGATCACATTACGGAAATCAGCCTTGCGCCCGTTGTTGTCAGTGAGAGTGCCGTGGTCCATCACCTGCAGCAGCACATTGAAGATGTCCGGATGCGCCTTTTCAATCTCATCGAGAAGCAGCACCGCATGCGGTTTTTTCGAAACAGCTTCGGTCAGCAAGCCACCCTGGTCAAAGCCAACATAGCCCGGAGGCGCGCCGATCAGTCGACTGACCGCATGGCGCTCCATATACTCCGACATGTCAAACCGGATCAGGTCGATGCCCATGATGTAGGCCAACTGCTTGGCAGCCTCGGTCTTGCCCACTCCGGTGGGGCCGCTGAAGAGGAAGGAACCAATCGGCTTGTCGCTCTTGCCCAGGCCAGAACGCGCCATCTTGACTGCAGAGGCCAGCACTTCAATCGCCTTATCCTGGCCAAACACCACATTTTTGAGGTCGCGCTCCAGCGTCTGCAGCTTGCTGCGATCGTCGTTGGAGACATTGGCTGGCGGGATCCGTGCGATCTTGGCCACAATCTCTTCAACCTCGCTCTTGCTGATGGTTTTTTTGCGCTTGGATACCGGCAAGATCCGCTGGGCCGCACCAGCCTCGTCAATCACATCGATCGCCTTGTCAGGCAGGTGCCGGTCGTTGATGAATTTGGCGCTGAGCTCCGCCGCAGCCTGGAGCGCTGCATTGGCGTACTTGACATTGTGATGCTCTTCAAAGCGGGACTTGAGTCCCTTGAGGATTTCAATCGTCTGCTCTACCGTGGGCTCAACCACATCCACTTTCTGGAAGCGACGTGAGAGCGCAGAGTCCTTTTCAAAGATGCCGCGGTATTCTGTAAAGGTGGTGGCGCCGATGCATTTGAGTTGGCCACTGGACAGCGCGGGCTTGAGCAGGTTGGATGCATCCAGAGTTCCACCCGAGGCGGCTCCCGCACCGATCAGGGTATGGATTTCATCGATGAACAGAATGGCATTGGGCCGATCCTTGAGGGACTTGAGCACCCCCTTGAGTCGCTGCTCAAAATCACCACGGTACTTGGTGCCTGCCAGCAATGCCCCCATGTCCAGGGAATACACGCTGGCTTCGGCCAGAATTTCCGGCACATCTTTTTGCGTGATACGCCATGCCAGTCCCTCGGCGATGGCGGTCTTGCCCACACCGGCCTCACCGACCAACAGGGGATTGTTCTTGCGCCGACGGCAAAGAATCTGGATGACACGCTCAACCTCGTACTCGCGTCCGATCAGGGGATCAATCTTGCCGTCCTTGGCCAACTGGTTCAGGTTCTGGGTGTATTGCTCCAGCGGCGAAGCTTTCTCGCCCTTTTCGCTGCCGCCCTCCTGTTCCTCGGATTGGCCCTCATTGGACTTGGTCGGTTCGGGTGGGTCATTCTTCTTGATGCCGTGGGCGATGAAATTGACCACATCCAGTCGGGTCACACCTTGCTGATGCAGGTAGTACACCGCGTGTGAGTCTTTCTCGCCAAAGATGGCCACCAGCACATTGGCGCCGGTGACTTCCTTCTTGCCGCTACCGGTGGACTGCACATGCATGATCGCGCGCTGGATCACGCGCTGAAAACCCAGGGTTGGCTGGGTGTCCACATCTTCGGTGCCCGCAACCTGCGGAGTGTTGTCCTTGATGAAATTGGCCAGAGACTTGCGCAAGTCATCGATGTTCACCGAACATGCACGCAGCACCTCTGCGGCACTGGGGTTGTCCAGCAGTGCCAGCAGGAGATGCTCCACCGTGATGAACTCATGGCGCTGCTGGCGAGCTTCAACAAACGCCATGTGCAGACTGACTTCTAATTCCTGGGCAATCATGTAGATTCCTTTTGCCTTAATTGCACTTCAACTTTAATCCGAATTGAGCCCCGCCGCCAGAGTCTGGCCAAATTTCTTTGGCGCCACCCTTTGGCTCATGGTGCAGGCTCACTGACGCACTTGAGGGGATGGCCGGCCTTGTGCGCGGCCTCCAGCACCTGTTCGACCTTGGTGGTGGCGACATCCTTGGAATACACACCACATACCCCCCGGCCCTCGACATGGACCTTGAGCATGATCTGGGTGGCTGTCTCCAGATCCTTGCTGAAAAATTCCTGTAGCACCATCACCACAAACTCCATCGGGGTGTAGTCGTCGTTGAGCAAAACCACCTGGTACATCTGCGGCGGCTTGACCTTTTCCGTCTTACGTTCCAGAACGGTTGCGCTAGACCCATCGCTCAGCTTGGGCTGTCGAATCGGGGTGATGGGCGGTTTATTTTGAGCCATGAGTCATTTTATCGGTTGCCAAGCACACAAGCCTGGGCATTGATTCTGCACAGTTGGTGTCCGCCTGATCAAAATCAAGGGCCTTGATGCAGACTTCTCTAGTCTGTATGAGCCTACAAGCGCGCTCTGTGCAGGTACCAGGAAAGAGAAGCAGCCCTGCTGCTGCGTCAACCGGTGCGCACATGGTCGCGTTGTGGGGTTGTCCTTGCAAACATTTCTTTGTGGGGTTCGATGGCAAACATCATGAAAGGAATTCGCCATGAGCAAACTACTAAGCCTTCTCTTGTCCGGGTTGATCAGCAGCAGTGTTTTGGCTCAGGCCGTGGCGCCAGCCACACCTGCAGCTCCCGCCACTCCTGCGGCTCCTGCACCCGCCAAGCCAGCCACCGCAGCCACGCCGGCAACGCCTGCCACGCCTGCTGCTAAGTCGGAGGCCAGGCAGAAAGACAAAGAGAAAAAACCCAAAGGCGAAAACAAAGGCAAACATAAAGGCCAGAACAAGCCTTGAGTCAACAGTGATGCGTTACAGTGCCCGCCTCTGCGGGCATTTTTTATGGACCAGACATGAAAGCTTGGCTAATATCTCTTGGGTTTCTTGGGCTGCAAATGCTTATGTCCACAACGCTTTGTGCACAGGAACAGCCCCAGTTGAACCTGCCACGCACTCGGTTGACTGCGGGCATGCACCAGATTGACGCTCAGGTCGCCCGCACAGCCGATCAGCGCAGCATTGGCCTGATGTTTCGCCAGGAAATGCCCATGCATGAGGGCATGCTTTTTGTGTTCGAGCAGGCCACACAGCAATGTTTCTGGATGAAAAACACCCTTCTGCCGCTCACAGCTGCGTTCATCAGCGAGGACGGCACCATCGTCAACCTGGCCGACATGCGTCCCCAGACCACCGATTCCCATTGCTCACTCAAGCCAGTGCGCTTTGTGCTTGAAATGAACCAGGGGTGGTTTGCCAAACGCGGCCTTAAGCCCGGCTCCAAACTGGCCGGGACTTTTTTCCAGCGCGCACAGTAAGCTGCTGGCGCGCCCTTAGCACCCCGATACCCGGATCGGGCTGTTCAGGCCTGCAGACTTGCCATGGCAGCGTTGAATGTCTTGCTCGGCCGCATGATGGCTTCGAGTTTGGCGACATCCGGCTGGTAATAACCACCAATGTCCACCGCACGGCCTTGCACCGCCAGCAGTTCTTCCACAATCTTTGCTTCTTGCTGAGCCAGTTGCTTGGCCAGTGGAGAAAAGCGTGCGGCCAACTCCGGGTCATCGCTCTGGCTGGCCAATTCCTGGGCCCAGTAAAGGGTCAGGTAGAACTGGCTACCCCGGTTGTCCAGCTGGCCGGTCTTGGGCGAAGGGCTTTTGTTGTTGTCCAGCAATTTGCCTGTGGCGGCATCCAGGGTCTTGACCAAAATCTTGGCCTTGGTATTTCCATTTTTGATGCCCAGATCTTCCATGGAAACGGCCAGGGCCATGAACTCGCCCAGCGAGTCCCAGCGCAGATGGTTCTCTTCCACCAACT
>JAFMJA010000030.1 GCA_017853735.1 Burkholderiaceae bacterium
CAGCACATCGGCGCCTACCATGTGGAAACACCGCGCGGCATGGTGTCCTTCCTCGATACTCCCGGTCACGAAGCGTTTACCGCCATGCGCGCCCGAGGTGCTCAGGCGACTGACATTGTGATTCTGGTCTGCGCTGCAGATGATGGTGTCATGCCGCAAACCAAAGAAGCAATCAAGCATGCCAAGGCGGCTGATGTGCCCATCGTGGTGGCTATGACCAAGGCTGACAAGCCCGAAGCTAATATCGAACGGGTCAAACAGGAACTGGTGGCCGAACAGGTGGTACCCGAAGAGTACGGCGGCGAGTCGCCCTTTATTGCGGTATCTTCCAAGACCGGCATGGGCGTTGATGATTTGCTGGAGCAGGTGCTTCTGCAAGCCGAGGTGCTGGAACTCAAGGCTCCGGTCAACGCAGCGGCCAAAGGCCTGGTCATCGAGGCCAAGCTGGACAAGGGTCGTGGTCCGGTAGCGACTGTGCTGGTGCAATCAGGCACCCTCAAGACCGGGGACGTGGTGCTGGCGGGTCAGACCTTCGGCCGGGTTCGAGCCATGCTCGACGAGAATGCGCACAAGATTGAATCCGCCGGACCCTCGATTCCAGTGGAAATCCAGGGCCTGACCGAAGTGCCACAGGCCGGCGATGAATTCATGGTGCTGGCCGATGAGCGACGTGCCCGCGAGATTGCCACGTACCGTGCAGGCAAGTTTCGTAATACCAAACTGGCCAAGCAGCAGGCTTCCAAGCTGGAGAACATGTTCTCCGACATGGCGGCGGGTGAGGTCAAGACCCTGCCCATCATCGTCAAGGCCGATGTGCAAGGTTCCCAGGAAGCGCTGGCCGCCTCCTTACTCAAGCTCTCGAATGACGAGGTCAAGGTGCAACTGGTCTACACCGCAGTGGGTGGCATCAGTGAATCCGACATCAATCTGGCCATCGCCTCCAAGGCACTCATCATTGGCTTCAATACCCGAGCTGATGCAGGTGCGCGCAAGCTGGCCGAATCCAACGATATCGAGATCCGTTACTACAACATCATTTATGACGCGGTCGATGAGTTGAAAGCGGCGATGTCTGGCATGCTGGCGCCAGAAAAGAAGGAAGAGGTCATCGGAATGGCCGAGATCCGCACCGTATTTGTCGCCTCCAAGATTGGTACGGTGGCAGGCTGTATGGTCACATCTGGCCATGTCACCCGCAGCTCGCACTTCAGGCTTTTGCGCGATAACGTGGTGATCTATACCGGCGAACTCGACTCGCTCAAACGCATGAAAGATGATGTGCGCGAAGTCAAGGAAGGATTCGAGTGCGGTATCAAGCTCAAGAACTACAACGACATCAAGGAAGGCGACCAGTTGGAATTCTTTGAGGTGAAGGAAATCGCCCGTACCCTGTAATGCATGGCAGCCAAGAAGTCCTCAACACCCAACCGTTCGTTCAAGGTAGCCGATCAGATCCAGCGCGACCTGACCGAGCTGATCGCCCGCGAACTCAAGGACCCCAGGGTTGGCATGGTGACCTTGCAGGGCGTGGAAGTCACGCCCGACTACGCGCATGCCAAGGTTTATTTCAGCGTGTTGATGGGCGACCCCTTATCGACCCAGGAAGCCCTCAACCAGGCTGCCGGCTTCCTGCGCAATGGCCTGTTCAAGCGTTTGCATATTCACACCGTGCCAACACTGCATTTCATCTTTGACCGTACGACCGAGCGTGCCGCCGACATGAATGCCCTGATTGCCAAGGCAGTATCTTCCCGCGCGAAGGACGACTGAACTGTGAACACGCCTCGCACCAGGGTGCAAAGGCGCCCTGTGCACGGGGTGCTCTTGCTCGATAAACCACTGGGTATTTCCAGCAACCAGGCTTTACAAAAAGCCAAATGGCTCTTGCGCGCTGAAAAAGCGGGGCATACCGGAACCCTGGACCCCCTGGCGACAGGTGTGCTGCCCCTGTGTTTTGGTGGCGCCACAAAATTCAGTCAACTCCAACTGGACGCCGACAAAAGCTATGAGGCCACTGTTCGACTGGGCATTCGCACCAGCACCGCTGATGCAGAAGGCGAAGTGATTGCAACCAATCCGGTCAACTGCACCCTGCAACAGGTGGTGGAGGTGCTTGAGCGGTTCACCGGAAAAATCAGTCAGCTGCCACCCATGCACAGCGCGCTGAAGAAAGACGGAAAACCCTTGTACGAATACGCGCGGGCCGGTGAGGAAGTGGAGCGCCTGCCCCGTGAAGTGACCATTCATGCCCTGGAACTCCTGCAAGCCCAGCTGAACCAGGACCATCCTTTCTTGCGCGTGCGTGTGAGCTGTAGCAAGGGAACTTACATCCGCACCCTGGGAGAAGACATTGGCCAGGCCCTGGGATGTGGCGGCCATCTGACGGCCTTGCGACGTTTGTCGACAGGCGCCTATGACCAGCGCCAGACCATTACCCTGGCGGATTTTGAGGCCATGGATGAGCCGCAACGTCAGCAGCAACTCCAGCCCGTCCAGAGCCTGCTGGCCGGACACCTGGGCATCACTTTGCAGGAAGACGAAGCGGGCCGATTCCTCAGCGGCATGCGTCGCTCGGGCACCTGGCCGGATGCACCACAAGTGGCGGTATTTGCCCCGCCGGGCCCAAACGGCAAGCCTGTGCTTCTTGGCACAGGCCATGTCAGGGCAGGCGAATTAATTCCCGGGCGGCTGTTGAGCCCGATTGAAATTCAACAGATTCTTGAAGAACAGACATGACAAAACAGATCCGAAATATCGCCATCATTGCCCACGTGGACCATGGAAAAACCACCATGGTGGACCAGTTGCTGCGCCAGTCGGGCACCTTCGCCAAACATGAAAAAGTGGTCGACACGGTGATGGACAGCAATGCCATCGAGCGGGAACGAGGCATCACTATTCTGGCCAAGAACTGTGCCGTCAGCTGGAAGGGCACCCATATCAATATCGTGGACACCCCGGGCCATGCGGACTTTGGTGGTGAGGTGGAGCGCGCCTTGTCCATGGTGGACGGTGTGCTCCTGCTGATCGACGCCCAGGAAGGGCCCATGCCTCAAACACGCTTTGTCACCAAAAAAGCCCTGGCTCTGGGTTTGAAGCCGATTGTGGTGGTGAACAAGGTCGACAAGCCTGGCGCCAATCCGGACAAGGTGATCAACGCCGCATTCGACCTGTTCGACAAGCTCGGAGCCAGCGACGAGCAGCTGGATTTTCCGGTGGTCTACGCCTCGGGCATCAACGGCTGGTCTTCCCTGGAAGAGGGAGAACCCGGTCAACAGTGGGGCCAGGATATGTCGGCCCTGTTCGAGACGGTGCTCAAGCATGTGCCAGCCCACCAGGGCGATGCCCACGCCCCCTTGCAACTGCAAATCTCTGCTTTGGACTTCTCCAGCTTTGTCGGTCGGATCGGAGTTGGACGCATCAATGCGGGCACTATCCGGCCTGGCATGGAGGTGTTGGTGATGCATGGGGAGGAGGGCCCATCAGGCAAGGGACGGGTCAATCAGGTGCTCACCTTTCAAGGCCTGGATCGCATGCAGGCCAACCAGGCGGGTCCTGGCGATATTGTGCTGATCAATGGCATTGATGAGATCGGTATTGGGGTCACCATCACCGATCCGGAGCAACCCCGCCCCTTGCCCATGCTCAAGGTGGATGAACCCACGCTGACGATGAACTTTTGCGTCAACACTTCTCCCTTGGCAGGTCGGGAGGGCAAATACGTGACCAGCCGACAGATCTGGGACCGACTTCAAAAAGAACTGCAGTCGAATGTGGCCCTGCGGGTCAAGGAGACGGACGAGGACGGTATCTTTGAAGTCTCTGGCCGCGGTGAACTCCACCTGACCATCCTGCTCGAGAATATGCGCCGCGAGGGCTACGAACTGGCGGTTTCCAAGCCACGGGTGGTGTTCAAGGAGATCGATGGTGTCAGGTACGAACCGATCGAGCTGGTCACTGCTGACGTCGAGGAGGGTCACCAGGGCGGGGTGATGCAGGCACTGGGCGAGCGCAAGGCGGAGTTGGTCAATATGGAGCCCGATGGACGAGGCCGGGTGCGTCTGGAGTACAGGATACCGGCGCGCGGGCTGATCGGTTTCAGCAACGAATTTCTCAATATGACCCGAGGCTCGGGCCTGATTTCCAATATTTTCGACAGTTACGAGCCGCACAAGGGCGAGATTGCCGGACGCAAGAATGGGGTGCTGATCTCGATGGATGATGGCGAGATCTTCACTTACGCCCTGGGTAAACTCGACGACCGGGGTCGCATGTTTGTGCGTGCCAACGACCCGGTCTATGAGGGCATGATTGTGGGCATACACAGCCGCGACAATGACCTGGTGGTCAACGCCACCCGGACCAAGCAGCTGACCAATTTCCGGGTGAGCGGCAAGGAAGATGCCATCAAGGTCACGCCGCCCATTGAGCTCACCCTGGAATACGGCGTTGAATTCATTGAAGAAGATGAACTGGTCGAGATCACTCCCAAGAGCGTGCGCCTGCGCAAGCGCTTCCTGAAAGAGCATGAGCGCAAGCGTGCCAGCCGCGAGCTGCAAGCCTGATTCAGTCCTGCTATGGCTTCTTTGATGAGGACCTGTCCTGAGATCACCACCGAGGTCTGTGGTCCTCTGGCTTGCATCACCCTAAATCGGCCACGGGCACTCAATGCCCTTGATTTGCCGATGGTGCGTGCTCTGGCTGAAGCGCTGCAGGCCTGGCGTGAAGATGCGCAGGTGCAGGCAGTGGCTATCCGGGGCATGGGCAAGGAGCAGCCATTTGGCGCCTTTTGCGCGGGTGGGGATATCCGATTTTTTCACCAGGCCATGCTGCGGGGCGATGCTGCGTTGGAGGATTTCTTTACCGAGGAATACGCGCTCAACCACCTGATCCACAACTACCCCAAGCCCTATATCGCCTTCATGGATGGCATCGTCATGGGCGGAGGGATGGGAGTGTCCCAGGGTGCCCGCCTGCGAATCGTGACTGAGCGAACCCGCATGGCCATGCCGGAAACACAGATCGGATTATTTCCGGATGTGGGAGGAGGGTGGTTTTTGGCGCGCTGCCCTGGCCAGAGCGGCGCCTGGCTGGCCTTGACCAGCGAAGTGATCGGGGCAGGGGAGGCCCTGGCTATTGGACTGGCGGATATCTGTTTTGACTTCAAGCGTTTGCCGCAAGCCTGGGAAGATCTGGCGCGATTGCCCGATTACGACAGCGCGTCGCTGCAGGCCTGGTCATCTCGGTACCGCATGAGTGCTCCTGACAGCACGCTGCCCTTGGACCTGATCGACCAGTACTTTGATCAGGCCAATGTCCAAAGCATTGTGCAGCTGCTGCAGAACGAAGGAGGGGAGTGGTGTAGTCGAACTGCCAGCCAGCTCTGCACCCATTCTCCGCTGATGCAGGAGGTCACCCTGGAACAAATCCGCCGCGGTGCGTCCATGAGCCTGGCGGATGAACTGCGCATGGAACGCGATATGGTCCGTCACTGCTTCAACACCCGTCACCTGGATCGCTTCATGCGCGCAACCGACACCATGGAAGGGATCCGGGCACTGGCCATCGACAAGGACCGTCTGCCCCAATGGAACCCGCCCAAGCTCGAGCTGGTGAGCCCAGAGATGGTCGCAGGATTCTTTGTCTCGCCCTGGCCCAAGCATGCGCACCCCCTGCGCGACCTCGCTTAGCCCGCTGCTGCGGACTATCTCTTATAGTGTGAGGCCATGAACCAGGCCTCTGCATCTTCTCTGGCTACCAAACCCGGCCTTGCCATGCGCCAAGACGCTCTGGTGATTGGCCTGGTCAGTTCGGCTCACCTGATCAGTCATTTCAGCCAGTTGCTATTGCCGCCACTTTTCCCCTGGCTGAAAGATGCGTTTCACGCCAGCTACGCCGAGCTGGGCTTTTTGATGGCCGTCTTCTTTGGTGTTTCCTGCGCTGTTCAGACGCTTTCTGGGTTTTTGGTCGATCGTTTCGGGCCACGTCCTGTGCTCCTGGGCGGCCTGACTTTACTGACCATTGGCGCCCTGGGCTATGCATTCAGCCAGAGTTACGCCATGCTGATGTTCTTTGTGCTGGTCTCAGGTCTTGGCAATGGCGTTTTTCACCCAGTGGATTACACCTTGATCAACCGTCGGGTCAGTGCTCCCAGACTTGGCCATGCCTACAGTGCGCATGGAATTTCCGGCAACCTGGGCTGGGCGTCAGCACCAGCGCTGTTGGTTCCAGTGGCCATGGCCAGTTCATGGCGCCAGGCCATTTTGGTCGCTGCCCTGGTCATGTTCCTGGTCTTGCTGGCGCTATGGTTCAACCGCCGCCATCTGCGCCTACCTGAGACCGCCCAAGAGCCCAAACAGCATGCATCCAGCCAGAGTCCTGCGCTTTTTGCGTTTCTGCGCCTGCCAGCCTTATGGATTTCTTTCAGTTTTTTTCTATTTGTCGGGATCGCGCTTGGCATCGTCCAGGCATTTGCCCCCGAGGCAGCCAGACAGCTGCACGGCACCCCGCTTGCCTTGGTGGCTTTTTGCCTGTCTGCTTATATGCTGACAGCAGCAGTGGGCATGGTTTTGGCTGGATTTCTCGCCTCTGACCCCATCCGTTCTGAAAAGATGGTGGCCCTGGGCTACACAGGGGCAGCGATCATCTCCTTGGCCCTGGCACTGGCTCCCTTGCCATCCCATACGATCCCAGCTCTTTTTGGCATTTTGGGCTTTGTCAATGGCATTGCTGGACCAGCTCGCGATTTCCTGATCAAGCGCGCGACACCTACCCAGGCCAGCGGTCGGGTTTATGGTGTGATCTATTCTGGTCTTGATATTGGTCAGGCGGTTTCGCCCTTGATGTTTGCCTGGCTGATGGATGCCGGTCACTACTCAGCACTATTCATCGGCTTGGCTGTAGTGCAGCTGATCCTGGTTCTCAATGCCAGGCGCATGATGGCTTATGTGCGCGTCTGATTGAAGTTGAAGGGTCTTGATTGACCTCGTATTAACTTTACATAATATACATTGTATAAAACATAAGGACCGGTGGAGATCGACTTCATAAGGGATCTATTGCGCTGCAGGAGCCATTTTGCCCAGCAAGAAAGCCTGTATCAGCGCGGCAGAGTCTTGACGATTAACCTGATTGGCGAAATCCAGGGCACTCAGTCCCAGATTGTTCTGGATGGATGGATCGGCGCCCGCTTCAAGCAAAACCTTGACCGCCGCTGGCGACCCGTACATGGCCGCCATCATGAGCGGCGTGGTCCCGTTGGGTGATTCCGCATCGAGGTAGGCGTCGTGATCCAGCAATAAACGGATGATGCGGACATCGGCTGCCGTAGCTGCGTAATGCAAAGGTGTCCAGCCCGGCTTGTTGACATCGGCCTTGAGTTCGATCAGTCGGGTCGCCACATCGAGTTGACCCTTCAGGGCGGCCATCATCAAGGGGGTTTCATCCTGCAAATTACGCACATCGACCTGTAACTTGGGTTGCGCCAAAAGTAACTGGACCACCTTGGGAGAAGGCTCACGCAAGCCCAGCAGCAGCGGATGCTGGGCTTGCGGGTTCAGAGTATTGGGGTCAAAACCACGCCGCAGCAGGCTTTCCACGGTGCGCACATCATCCATGGAAATGGCCCGGAAAAAATCATCATAAGAACCTGCCTTGGAAGCAGAAAATCCAATGACAAAAATTAGATAGAAAACATACTTAAACAGATATCTCATAAAGAATGCCGGAGAAAAAGCCGGTCAAAATTCTGGCTGCTGGCTTGTGCGATCGTCTCCAGCGAACACTCTCGCAGTTGGGCGATCTGCTGAGCGACCAGGGGCACGTAGGACGGATTATTGACCTTGCCTCGGTGCGGCACCGGGGCCAGATAAGGGCTATCGGTTTCAATCAACAGGCGCTCCAGGGGTACCCAGCGGGCTATTTCCTGTAGATCCTTGGCGTTCTTGAAAGTCACAATACCGGAAAAGGAAATATAAAAACCCAGTTCCAGGGCGCTGCGGGCAACCTCCATGGTCTCGGTAAAACAGTGAAAAACACCGCCAGCCGAGCCCTGACCTCCCTCCTCGCCCTCCTCCTTCAGGATGGCCAGGGTGTCCGCCGAGGCACTGCGGGTGTGAATGACCAGGGGTAAAGACAATTGACGCGCCGCCCGGATATGGGTCCTGAAGCGCTGGCGCTGCCATTCCATATCCGCCACACTGCGCTGCCCAAGACGGTAATAGTCCAGCCCGGTTTCGCCAATCGCCAACACCTTGGGCAAACGACCTCTTTGCAGCAGATCGTCCAGGCTAGGCTCTCGAACACCCTCATTGTCGGGGTGTACACCGACAGTGGCCCAGAAGTTATCGTAGTCACATGCCAGACGATGGACCGGCTCAAATTCCTCCAGCGTGGTGCAGATGCAAAGCGCACGCTCAACCTGGGCCTCGGCCATCGCCTGACGGATCTGGGGCAGATTGCCGATGAGCTCGGGAAAATTCAGGTGGCAATGGGAGTCAGTGAACATGCTTTACTTCATCGAGGACTGTCAACGTGCCCCAGCCAGCCTCTGACGCGCCTGGCTCAGCAGGTCCTGCTGCAGCAAACCTGGGTTGAATGGGTGTTCAATGGTGCGCGCAGCGCGGCCGAGTTCGCGGGACCAATCGCTCAGACGAGCAAAATCAGCCCCCAGGGGCAGGCAATTCTGCTCAAAAAAACGCGGTTGCGCGCCTTGCGCCAAGGCCAGCAGATCATGGCAAAGCTTGTGCAACATTTGTACAAGTTGCGCGGCGGTGAAATCTTTGAACATGGCATCGTCACCACGCAGCAGGGCCTTGGGCAGCAAGAACCAGGCCTTTGCGCTGTGGCCGGCATGAAAGTAGCCCAGCGCATCATCGGGTCGCCCCCCGGCGGCAAGCAGCAGACCTGAGGCATCGGATTCAGAAAGACCCTGCGATTGCAACCAAGCCGTGGCTTCCGACGGCTGGGGCCATTCCATGCCATGACCCTGGCATCGGCTACGAACAGTTGGCAGAAGCTGATGGGCTGCTTCACTGGCCAGCACAAAGAGCAGTTCACCCGGGGGCTCCTCCAGGGTTTTCAGCAGGGCGTTGGCAGTGACATGGTTCATGCGTTCAGCGGGGAAAACCAACACGACCTTGCCCCGACCGCGTGCACTGGTGCGCTGGGTGAATTCAATCGCTTCACGCATGGCATCGATCCGGATCTCCTTGCTGGGCTTGCGCTTCTTGTCATCAATCTCGGCCTGCGCCTTTTCGCTCAAGGGCCAGCCGAGTTCAAGCATGGTTTCCTCGGGCATCAGCACACACAGATCAGCGTGAGTACGAACCTCGATCGAATGACAGCTATGGCACTGACCACAGGCGCCCTGCCCTGAAACCTGTTCACACAAGCTGGCGCGCGCCAGTTCCAGGGCCAGTGCGTATTGGCCCAGACCCGATGGGCCTTGCAGCAGCAGAGCATGACCGCGCCGCTGCAGCAAATCTTGCAGCTGACGCCTGATCCAGGGAGGGACATGAGCACTCAAGGCAGAAATCCCCGGTGTTTCACAGCAGCCAGTACATCACGCCAAACCGCTTCACGGGGTTGGTCAGCTTGAATGCGGGCAAAGCGCCCGGGTTGCAAAAGCTGGCGTTGGGCATAGCCCTCAGCCACTCGACGGAAAAAATCTACCGGCTGGGCCTCGAACTTGTCGGGCACTCGCACACCAGACAGACGCTGGGCGGCGATCTGTGGATCCAGGTCAAACCAGATGGTCAGATCGGGCTGAAGCAGGCCCCCGGGCCGCGCCTGCACCCAGTGTTCAAGCTGATTCAACACCTGCAGGTCAAAGCCGCGCCCGCCACCCTGGTAGGCAAATGTGGCATCGCTGAATCGATCGCACAAGACCAGCTCACCTCGCGCCAGCGCGGGCTCGATCAATTGCTGCAAGTGGTTTCTGCGTGCTGCAAACACCAGCAGGGCCTCGGTCATCGGATCCATGGCATCGTTCAAGACCAGGTCACGAAGCTTTTCAGCCAGAGGGGTACCTCCAGGCTCACGGGTGAGCGTCACCACACGCCCGGTAGCTCTCAAGGCCTGCGCCAGACCATCGATATGGGTCGACTTGCCAGCACCATCGATGCCTTCAAAGGTGATGAACAGACCACGGCTCATATTCGCCTATTTTCCACGCTGGTACTTGTTGACCGCGCGGTTGTGCTCCTCCAGCGTCTGGCTGAATTGGCTGCTGCCATCACCACGCGCCACAAAGTACAAGGCCGGGCTGGACGCTGGCTGTACCGCGGCCAGAAGTGCCGCCTTGCCCGGCATGGCAATCGGGGTGGGTGGCAAGCCGGCACGGGTATAGGTGTTCCAGGGTGTATCGGTGAGTAGGTCAACCCGGCGCAGGTTGCCATCAAAGCGTTCGCCCAGGCCGTAAATCACCGTGGGATCAGTCTGCAGCATCATGCCTATGCGCAGGCGGTTGTTGAACACCGCCGCAATCGTGGCGCGGTCACTGGATCGACCGGTTTCCTTTTCCACAATACTGGCCAATATCAGCGCATCATCCGGGCCCTTGACCGCCAAGCCTGGTGCCCGCTGCGACCAGGCCGCTGCCAGTTGACGGTCCATGGCCCGCATGGCGCGCTGCAGCAGGGCCAGGTCACTGCTGCCTTTGGCATAGGTATAGGTGTCCGGAAAGAAACGACCCTCGGGATGCACACCGGGGCGACCCAGTTTGTCCATCAAAGCCAGCTCGGACAGCTCGGCGGTATCTGGCCGAAGCAGATCAGCCTTGCGCAGCGCTTCCCGAACCTGCCGGATATTCCATCCCTCGACCAGGGTCAGAGCCAGCAAGGACTCCTCCCCGCGCACCAGCTTGCGCAACAGGCTCAAGGGCGTCGTGCTGGCTTCGAGCTCGTAGCTGCCGGCCTTGATCAGGCGCTCAGAACTGGTGACCCGAAAAAGAGCCGCCAGCATCCATGGAGAAATATCCACCCCCGCCGCAGCCACCGCCGAGGCCACGCCCCGGGCCGAGGTCCCTGGCTCGATGGACAAATCAAGCGGCGTGGTCTTGAGCGTAAGCGGCCGGTGCAACCACCAGGCAGTACCCAGTCCAGCCATGACGGCCAAAAAGAGTATGAAAAATAGAAAGCGCCGCACAGTGGAAAATTCCTGGATGATCGAATGACGATGATAATTCAGGCCATGAACCCATCACTTGAAGGTATTGCAAGCCTGGACCATCTTGGCGTGATTCGCGTCCAGGGTGAAGATGCAGCCAGCTTTCTGCACGGACAACTGACCCAGGATTTCTCCCTGCTTGGCATGACAGAAGCCAGGCTTGCAGCGTTTTGCTCTGCCAAGGGGCGAATGCAGGCCAGCTTTATAGGCTTCAAACGCAGCCATCAGGAAATCCTGCTGATCTGTAGCCGAGACCTCTTGCCCGCCACACTCAAACGCCTGTCCATGTTTGTGCTGCGCGCCAAAGCCAAGCTGAGCGATGCCAGCAATGAATTCACCCTGCTCGGACTGGCGGGAGAAGCTG
The DNA here is from genome assembly GCA_017853735.1 of Burkholderiaceae bacterium. GTDB lineage: Bacteria > Pseudomonadota > Gammaproteobacteria > Burkholderiales > Burkholderiaceae_C > Hylemonella. Next base: position 11,531 of record JAFMJA010000030.1, read on the forward strand.
TTCCAGAATCCTCAGCCAAGCCCTGGACCAAGTCGGAACTCGGCCCGGCCAGCCTGGTCACCCTTTATCCGGCCGATGAAACGCCGCGTGCTCTTTGGGTTGCACCGGTCAGCACCCCGGCACCAAGCGGCCCCGCGCTCAGCGATGCCCTGTGGCAGTGGGGCGAGGTCAGAAGCGGCATTGCCATGGTGAGCGCGCCGATTGCGGAAGCCTTTGTCCCGCAGATGCTCAACTATGAATCGGTGGGAGGGGTGAATTTCAAGAAGGGCTGCTATCCCGGCCAGGAGGTGGTGGCGCGCAGTCAGTTTCGCGGCACGCTCAAGCGCCGGGCCTATCTGGTGCACTGCCAGGAAGTCATGCAGGCTGGCGATGAAGTCTTTGAACCGGCTGATTCGGAACAGCCCTGTGGCCTGGTGGCCCAGTCTGCAGTGGCGCCATCTGGTGGCTACGATGCCATCGTTTCATTGCAAATCAGCGCGGCGCAGGGACTGTTGCATTTGAAATCGGCCCAAGGTGCACCCCTGAAACTGCTACCCCTGCCCTACCCCTTGCTCGACAATATCTGATCAGGGCTGTTGAAACATCTCGATATGCGCAATACCGGCTTCCTCAAACTCTGAGCCGCGCGGTTGAAAGCCCAGGCCTCGATAAAAGTCTTCGGCCGTTCGCTGGGCATGCAGTATCACTTCATGGTCGCCCTGGGAGCGCGCCTGATCCAGCAGCATGTGCACCAGGCCACGCCCCAGGCCGGTGCCACGCAATACCCGGCTGACCGCCATGCGCCCGATGCGTGAAACCCCCGCTGATTGTCGGGTGAGCCGGGCAGTGGCCACAGGCATGCCGAGTCGGTTCCATGTCACCGCATGAATGGCACCTTCATCGAGTTCGTCCCACTCCAATTCAACCGGAATGCCTTGCTCCTGCACAAAGACCTCGGTACGCAGCGCTCGAGCAACTTGGCCCAATTCCGACCAAGCACCAATCTGCGACCGTACTGATGGCTCCCCGGCCTCGTAGGCCATGAGTGTGTCGCGCAATGCAGCGGGCACAGGGCAAGAAGTCTGGGTCTGCGGGTTGGCAAATACATAGAGCAGCTCGCCGCTGACCAGGATTTCATCTCCACGAAAAATTCCCCCTCCAAACTGCATGGAAGAGTTGCCGATGCGTTCGCAGCTCAGTCCGATATCCAGCAGGTCGTCATAGCGCGCAGAGGCAAAGTACTCGACCCCTGCTTTCTTGACATAGAGGTCGCCTTCCAGTTGGTGCATCGCCGCCTCATAAGGCAAGGCCAGCGCACGCCAGTAATCGCTGATGGCCGTATCGAAATACATCAGGTAGTGCGGGTTGAAGACAATCTTTTGCATATCCACTTCAGCCCAGCGCACTCGCAGGCGATGCTTAAAGCGGAATTGATCCCGGATAGGTGGTTTGGCGCGGCTCATGATGCCCTCATTTGGGTATGCCTGGTTAGATCAACGCTCAGGATTCTGCCAAATCGGAACCCAGGGCCGCCAGAAAGCTTCCCTTTTGACCGCCCATGGTGCTGCCCGATCAATAAGTCCTGGCAACTATTTTGTGTTCAGGGCGGGCACGCTGCAGAAGGTAGACCACCAGCAAAAGCAATAAGGCCGGAATGTAGATCCATTCCTTGTCAGGTCGGTCAGTTTCAGTTTCGACGCCGGTCACCGCAAAGCCTTGCTCAAAGCCAGCCTTATCGGCCCGGCTCTTGAGGGAAACAGACATCACTTCAATCCGGCCAGCGAAATCGGACATGCTCAGGCCTGAGGCAGAAATTCGTTTTTTGGCGTCGCCCTCGTTGCCAAGTGGCAGCAATACGGTTTTTCGAATTTCCTTGCCTTCGAGTGATGTGCCCTCGATACGTACGCGCAGGCTGCTGTCAACTGGAGCGTTTTGCGCCAGCTCAAACAGTTTTGCTGGGGGCTCTAGCTGATATTTCTCATACGCAAAGTCAAGCCAAAATCCTGGCCGCAGCAAGGTAAAAGTGACCAGTAAAAGCAGCAGGGACTCATACCAGCGGTTGCGTCGCACAAACCAGCCTTGTGTGCCTGCAGCAAAAACCAGCATGGCTGTGATCGCACTGGTAACAACAAGCAGGAAATGCCACCATGACTGAATATTGATCAATAACAGATCGGTATTGAACACAAAAATGAATGGCAGCAAACCGGTCCGAATGCTGTAGAAAAATGCGGTCGCGCCAGTCTTCAGAAAATCCGCCTTGGCAACCGCCGAAGCGGCAAAAGCGGCCAGCCCGACCGGCGGGGTGACATCGGCCATCAGGCCAAAGTAAAAAACAAACATGTGCGCCGCCACCAGCGGCACCACCAGGCCGGTCTGCGAGCCCAATTCGACAATCACCGGCGCCATCAGGGTTGAAACAATGATGTAGCTGGCGGTTGTTGGCATGCCCATCCCCAGGATCAGACAGACCAGGGCGACCAGCAGCAACATCAGGATCAGGTTGCCCGCAGAAATCAGCTCCACCAATTCAGACATCACCAAACCCAGGCCAGTCACCGAGACGGTGCCGACAATGATGCCGGCACTGGCAGTTGCAATGCCAATGGCGATCATGTTGCGCGCACCCAGCTCCAAGCCGTGCATCAAGTCATCCCACCCGTCTCGGACCAGGGAAAATGGCATGGCCTGGCGCCTAAAAAGGGCCATCAGTGGTTTTTGAGTGAGCAGGATAAATATCAGTGCGATCGTTGCGTAGAAGGCAGAAAGTCCCGGTGACAGCTCCTCGACCAGCAATGACCAGACCAACAGCACAACCGGCAACAGATAGTGCAGCCCTGCCAGCACGGTTTCCTTCAGCGGCGGCAACATCAGCATGGGTGCGTTGGGATCATCAATTTCCAGGTCGGGTTGCCTGGATACTCCCCTCAGAATTGCAAGGTAGGCCAGGATCAGCGCAGGAACAATGGCCCACATCGCATACGCGCCCAGCACAATCTTGACCCAACCCAAGCCGTAGTAGACCGCGTTGGCCAGCAAGATCATTGCGGCCACTGTCATGGCAAAGCCGCGCAATCGTCCCATGGTGGTCGAGCCCGGGGCTCGGGGCAGGCCTTGGATGCCCATTTTGAGCGCTTCAAGATGGCTGATATAGAACAACGCTATGTAGGAAATCAACGCTGGCAGAGCTGCATTGCGGCAAATTTCAGCATAAGGAACGCCGACATATTCAGCCATCAGAAAAGCAGCTGCCCCCATCACCGGCGGCATGATCTGGCCATCCACGCCCGCTGCAGTCTCGATCGCCCCAGCCTTGTGCGCCGGGTAGCCCACACGCTTCATCAAAGGAATCGTGAACGTTCCACAGGTGACCACATTGGCCACCGAAGAGCCTGAAATCATGCCCATCAGACCTGAGGACACCACCGCTGCCTTGGCCGGTCCTCCGCGCAAATGACCCAGCAGGGAAAAAGACACCTTGATGAAATAGTTTCCCGCCCCTGCTTTTTCCAGCAGTCCGCCAAACAGAACGAAAAGAAATATGTAGCTTGATGAAACGCCCAGGGCGACGCCAAAAACGCCCTCACTCGATAGCCAATAGTGGGAGACTGCCTTGTTGAGTGAAATACCCTTATGCGCCAGCACATCTGGCATGTAGGGTCCCCAAAAAGCAAACAAGAGCATCAGGCCGGCAATGATGGCCATTGGCGGCCCCACCACACGGCGCGTGGCTTCCAGCAACATGGCCATGCCAATTCCGGCCACGAACATATCGAGCAGAATCGGTTGACCCGGCCGGGCAGCAAGTTCCCGATAGAACAAATACAGATAGGCCGCACAAAATGCAGCCATAGCAGCCAATAGCCAGTCTATGAGCGGAATGCGATCGCGCGGTGAGGCCTTGCGGAAGGGATAGGCGCTATAGGCCAGAAACAGTGCAAAGCCCAGGTGCAAGGCACGCATTTCAGCGTCATTCAACACAAAAATGCGCAATGCAAATGGAAGTGGCGAGGCATACCACAATTGCAGAACCGACCAGGCAATACAGACCAGGAACAAAATAGTCTTGGCAGTGCCCACGGGTTTTCGCCCACCCATGTCGGCTTCCTGGATTAGCTGCTGGAGATCAAGCTCCTTCGCACCATGCTTGGCAATGCCCATTGAATCCTCGATGAAGAATGGCGCCCAAGCTGCTCAAGCAAACAACGCAGGGGCAAGCTGGTGCGCCAGAAAAACCCTCAGGTCAGATGACACCTGGGGCGAGATTAGATCGGGACAATCAATCTACTTGATCCAGCCTTTTTCGCGATAGTAGCGGGCTGCACCGTCGTGCAAGGGCGCTGTCAGGCCATCGGCCACCATGTTTTTAGGTTGAAGGTTGGCAAAGGCCGGATGCAATTTTTTGAACTCATCAAAATTCTCAAAGACTGCCTTGGTCACGGTATAGACCATGTCGGCAGACACCTTGCTGGAGGTGACCATGGTGGCAAGCACCCCATAGGTAGCAGTGGCTTGGGGATTGTTGGCATACATGCCACCTGGAATGGTGGCGTAACCGTAGTAAGAATATTTTTTGACCAGCGCATCGACGCCAGGACCTGTAATGGGGACCAATTTGGCACCACAGGCAGTGGTTGGGTCTTGAATATTGGCCGAGGGATGGCCAACGCCATAGAAAAATCCATCAATCTTGTTGTCGCACAGCGCCGGGCCGTGCTCATCAGCCTTCAGTTCCGAGGCCAGCGCCAGGTCGGATATTTTCATATTGACCGCGACCAGCAACTCATCAAAGGCAGCGCGGGTGCCCGAGCCCGGATTGCCCACATTCAGGCGCCTGCCTTTGAAGTCGCTGAGGCTTTTGATATTGGCCTCAGGACGGGCCAGCAGGGTGAAAGGCTCTGGGTGAATCGAAAAAACAGATCGCATCTCAGGAAATGCCGCCTTGAAAGGTGCCTCGCCCTTGAACCCCTTGGAGTGGACATCCGATTGCGACACGCCGAAGTCAAGCTCTGCTGCTTTGACGGTGTTGATGTTGTAGGCCGATCCACCGGTGGACTCCACCGAGCAGCGGAAACCATGCTTGGCTCGGTCCTTATTCACCAATCGGCAGATAGCACCTCCCGCGGCGTAGTAAACCCCAGTGACTCCACCGGTGCCGATGGTCATGAACTTTTGCTGGGCCTGCACGCCAGCAGCCGGCATCAAAATACCCGCGGCCAGCGCTAAGGTGGCACCAAGCAAGCTTGGGTTGAAGGATTTTTTCATTTTGGCTCCTTTGTATGAATTAAACACCTACAGCTTGACTGAGCGATGAAGATGGAACACCGATCGACTCCAGACTGGCATCGATGCTGGTGGCCAGTTTATCCACCAGTTCATCTAGATGGGCTTCGCTTGCGATAAACGGTGGCGCCAGAAGAATATGGTCACCATGCAAGCCGTCCACAGTGCCGCCCATGGGGTAGATCGCCAAGCCATTCTTCATGGCCTGCGCCTTGATTCTGGCATGCAAGCGATGTGCTGGGTCAAACCACAGCTTGCTGTCGCGCTCCTGAACCATCTCAATCCCCCAGAACAG
>JAFMJA010000248.1 GCA_017853735.1 Burkholderiaceae bacterium
CCTCTGTTTGAGCGGGTGGTGGTGGCCTCTGGCACTTCCAACCGTCAGACCAAGGCCCTGGCCAGTAGTGTGCGCGATGCTGTCCGCCAGGCGGGCTTTGGCAAGCCACGGGTTGAGGGTGAAGAGGTAGGCGAGTGGATCATTGTGGACTGTGGGCCAGCCGTGGTGCATATCATGCAGCCCGTGATCCGTCAGTATTACCGCTTGGAGGAATTGTGGGGTGACAAACCTGTCCGGCTGAAGTTTGGTGCGGCAAAGCCTGCCCCCGCGTCCTCGAAAAGCAATGAATCTCCTAAAACCAAGCCTGCCTCAAGCCTGAAGCGATCCAGTGCAGCCACTCGTGGTCAGGCTGAAAGCTTTCCGTCCAAGAAGGCCCTGAAGAAAAAGACCGCTGCCCAGAAAAACGATCCCCGGGCCGGCAAGACAAGCAAAGCAACTGCGAAAAAAGCGCCGATCCAGTTGGTGAAAGTGAATGCACCCAAGAAGGCCGCCCCCAAAAAACCAGCAGCCCGCAAGGCCCTGGCCAAGCCTGCTCGTAAGCCATGAAGGTTTGAAAAATGCGACTGCTGATCGTTGCAGTCGGCCAGCGCATCCCCGACTGGGCCCAGGCCGCCTGGAATGACTATGCGAAGCGGTTTCCGCCCGAACTCAAAATCGAGCTCAAGCCGGTCAAGACTGAAGCGCGCACAGGTGGTAAGACCACCGAGCAACTGATGCAGGCCGAACGCAGGCGGATTGAAGAGACCATTCCCAAGGGGGCCCGCATTGTTGTTCTGGATGAACGCGGTCTGAGGCTCTCGACCATGGCCCTGGCCGACAAGCTCAAAACCTGGCAGCAGAGCGGCGATGATCTGGCGCTGGTGATCGGCGGGCCAGATGGGCTTGATCCGGCATTTCGACAGGCGGCCCAAGAGCGGATTCGATTGTCTGACCTCACCTTGCCGCATGCGCTGGTGCGTGTCTTGCTGGTGGAGCAACTCTACCGAGCCTGGTCGATCAATGCCAATCACCCTTACCACCGTGAATAGCCATGGCAGATTTCATCTATCTTGCCTCACAAAGCCCGCGGCGCCGCCAGTTGCTGGATCAACTGGGTGTTCGGCACGAGTTGCTGCTGCCTGATCAGGATGAAGACCCCGAGGCGATGGAGGTGGTGCTGCGCGGAGAGTCGCCCACCGCCTACGTACAACGGGTCACCTTGCTGAAACTGGATGCGGCAAAAGTCCGCATGCAGCGGCGTGGATTGCCAAGCGCGCCTATTCTGTGCTCGGACACCACGGTGGCGATGGGGCGGACCATCTTTGGCAAACCCCAGGATGCACAGGATGCTGCGCGCATGTTGCAAGAGCTCGCGGGTCACACCCACCGGGTGCTGACTGCGGTGGCAGTGGGTGCGGTTCGGGGCAGCAAGACCTTGTTGAGTGTGTCGCGGGTAAGCTTTGCACCCATGCGTCAACAAGATATTGCAGCTTATGTAAAAAGCGGCGAGCCTACGGGCAAGGCAGGCGCCTACGCGGTACAGGGCAGGGCAGCAGCGTTTATCACCTCCATTTCTGGCAGCTATTCGGGCATCATGGGTCTGCCGCTTTATGAAACGGCACAATTGCTGCGATCATTCGGAGTCAAGCTCTGAAAACCAATTTTTTTGCGGGACAGGCCGTAGCGCAGCGAAGCTCTGTCATCCACTGATCAAACAAGGCAATGCAAGAAGACATTCTGATTAATTGGTCGCCACAGGAAACGCGGGTAGCCGTGGTGGAAAACGGTGCTGTGCAAGAACTGCATGTGGAGCGAACGGTAGAGCGCGGGCTGGTCGGTAATGTCTATCTTGGCAAGGTGGCGAGAGTATTGCCAGGCATGCAGTCAGCCTTTATGGATATCGGGCTGGAACGCGCCGCTTTTTTGCATGTGGCGGATGTTTGGCATCCTCCGGTCGATGGTGAAACCTTAAGCCAGGCCCGTCATGCTCAGCCCACCATACCGATTGAGAAACAGGTTTACGAAGGTCAAGCCCTGATGGTTCAGGTGATCAAGGACCCGATTGGCAGCAAGGGCGCCCGTCTGTCCACCCAGATCAGCCTGGCCGGGCGCTTGCTGGTATTCCTGCCTCAGGATGACCACATTGGCATTTCTCAAAAAATCCCTTTGGAGCAACGCGAATCCTTGCGCCAGCGCCTGCACTCCCTGGTGGGAGAAAGAGGGGGCGGTTTCATTTTGCGCACCAATGGTGAGGACGCCACTGATCAGGAATTGGCCGAGGATATCGCTTACCTGCGCAAGACCTGGGCGCGTATCAAGGATTCTGCCCAACGCCTGCCACCCCAATCGCTTTTGCACCTGGATCTGAATCTGCTACAGCGGGTCTTGCGTGATCTGGTGAGCGAGCACACCCAGACCATTCGCGTGGATTCGCGTGAACAATTCGAGCAACTGCGTATTTTTGGTATGGAATTCATGCCAGCAGCGGCTGCCAAGCTGCAGCATTACCAAGGAGAAAGACCCATCTTTGACCTGTTCGGCGTGGACGAGGAAATCCGGAAGGCACTAAGCCGTCGGGTGGAGTTGAAATCTGGTGGCTATCTGATCGTCGATCAGACCGAAGCGCTGACCACCATCGATGTGAACACAGGCGGCTATGTTGGCGCGCGCAATTTCGACGACACCATCTTCAAAACCAACCTGGAGGCCGCGCAATCGATCGCCAGGCAGTTGCGACTGCGCAATTTGGGCGGCATCGTCATTGTGGATTTCATTGACATGACACGCGAGGAGCACCAGGAGGCAGTCTTGACCGAGTTTCGCAAGCAGCTCGCACGAGATCGGGTCAAGACCATGGTCGGATCTTTTTCCCAACTGGGTTTGCTGGAGATGACCCGCAAGCGAACCCGCGAATCCCTGGCCCATATGTTGTGCGAGCCCTGTCCCAGCTGTGAAGGCAAGGGGATTGTGAAAACAGCCCGCAGTGTGGCGTATGACATCCTGCGCGAGATCCTGCGCGAAGCACGCCAGTTTAACCCGAGCGAGTTTCGGGTGGTGGCTGCGCCCCAGGTGATTGAGCTGTTGCTGGATGAGGAAAGCCAGCACCTGGCAGGCTTGTCAGACTTTATTGGCAAGCCAATCTCTTTGCAAAGCGAAGCGAGCTTGGGTCAGGAACAATATGACATTGTTCTGACTTGAACACAAAAATTCCAGTCATGCGTATCGCTGTGATCAACCGCACATTCGCCCGTCGCGGTGGAGGTGCTGAAGCTTATGCCGTGGCCTTAGTTCAGGAACTCGCCCCGCAACACGATATCCATGTTTTTTCCCAGCAAACCGATCAGCCGGTGGCAGGGGTTACTTATCACCGTATATTTCGACTATGCGAAAAGCCACGCTGGATCAACCAGTTGCTGTTTGCCTTGTTCAGTTGGTGGCGTACCCGACGCGGCTTTGATGTGGTGCATTCGCATGAGAACACCTGGCATGGTCAGGTGCAGACTGTGCATGTCTGGCCGACCCGGCACAACCTGTTCCATGGGCGACATGGCTGGCGGCTGGTCCTGGCTTGGCTCAAGGTTTTGACCAGTCCTCGCCTACTGACCTATGTCTGGCTGGAAGGCGCGCGTTTTCGCCATCGGCCGGGACGACAAGTGGTCGCGGCATCTGCCATGTTGCGCGACGCTTGCTTGGAAGCTTACCCACAGGCCAAAATTTCAATCATTACGCCGGGCGTACATATGCCAGTGGTAATCCGAAGCCAAAATGAGGCGCGTCAACAATTAGGGATCCGTCAATCCGGGCCATGGCTACTCTTTGTTGCCAATGATTTCGCCCGCAAAGGGCTGGATACCGTCTTGCAAGCTCTGACGCTGCTCCCCAACGATCTCCATTTGGCTGTGGTTGGCAGTTCTCAGCAAATACCCGTGTACCAGGACAAGGTCGATAGATTGGGCTTGACCGCTCGTGTTC
>JAFMJA010000031.1 GCA_017853735.1 Burkholderiaceae bacterium
CCTGCTCTACAAGGATATGGTGCGCCAGCTGCGCAGCAAGGTCTGGGGGGTGGAGCCGCTTTGACCGCCTGACCACTAGGACCTCTCTGAATGCACCCCACAAACCCTAGCACCCCAGCGCAGGCCCTGGGGCTCTTGCTGTCGCTGGCCCTCACCTTCCTGGCTGCCGCCCTGGGCAGCCTGGCCTCGGTCAATGCCCCGCAGTTTTACGCCCAGCTGGTACGGCCCAGTTGGGCACCTCCAGGCTGGCTGTTTGGCCCGGTCTGGTCGGCACTGTACACACTCATGGCCGTTGCGGCCTGGCTGGCCTGGCGCAAGTCAGGGTTGCAGCGGGCGCGGCCGGCCCTGATGCTCTATGCAGCCCAGCTGGCCGCCAATGCCTTGTGGAGCTGGCTGTTTTTTCAATGGCAACTGGGCAACGCGGCCTTTGCCGAGGTGCTGCTGCTGTGGGGGCTGATTGCCGCCACCGCGCTGGCCTTCTGGCGCCTTGAGCGACTGGCCGCCTGGCTGCTGCTGCCTTACTGGCTGTGGGTGGGCTTCGCCTCAGCCCTGAGCTGGGCCACCTGGCAGCTCAACCCCGCCCTGTTGGGCGGGTGAACACCGCGCGCCTTACAGCACCGAGCAGGCCTGCTCGAAGGACAGGCGAGGGTTGCGTGGAAATTCCTTGCTGGGGTCGGCAAATCCAAGGTTGATGAGAAAGTTGGTCGAGTAGCGGCCATCAGGAAAGAATTCGGCATTGACCTTGGGAATGTCAAAGCCGCTCATCGGCCCGCAGCTCAGCCCCACCGCACGCGCTGCCAGGATGAAATAGGCGCCCCCCAGGGTGCCGTTGCGGGTGGCGGTAGCACCAGCCAGGGTGGGGTTGCCCGCGAAATTTTCCCGGGCGCCCTCCTTGTGCCAGACCTGGGGCATGTGCTCATAGAAGCGGGTGTCGGTGGCCACGATCACGGTCACCGGGGCGGCCATGGTCTTGTCCAGATTGCCCGGGCTGAGCGCGGGCTTGAGGCGCGCGCGCGACTCGGGCGACAGCAGAAACACATAGCGGGTGGGCTGGGTATTCATCGAGGTAGGGGCCAGGGCGGCCAGCGCATAGGCTTCTTGCAGCAGGGACTGCGGCACTGGCTTGTCAAGAAAGCTGTTGGCGGTACGGGCCGTATGGAACAACTGGTCGAGCGCTGCTTGATCGATTTTCATGGTGAGGGGTTTATTTCAAAAAAACAAAGTGGGGATTATCCGTGGTCCAGCCACGGGTCTTGGCGGCTAGTCGGCCTTGATGCCGATTTCGCGCACCAGCCGGCTCCAGCGCTCGACATCGCGGCGCACCAAGGAGCGTGTCTGCTCGGCGCTCAGGTTCAGCGGCTTGCCACCGGCCTTGCGAAACACTTCCTGCAGATCGGGCTGGGCCACCACCTTGGCCAGCTCCACGCGCAGGCTGTCTTGCACCTCGGCTGGGGTCTTGCTGGGCACGAAATAGCCAAACCAGGATTCCAGGTCGAGCTGGGCCACGCCGCTCTCGGTGATGGTGGGCACTTGCGGATGCATCGGGTTGCGCTCGGCGCCAGAGAGTGCCAGGGCCTTGACGGTGCCGGCCTGCACCTGGGTGCGGGCAGTGGAAGACAGGTCGAAGAAGAGATCGACCCGCCCGCCCAGCAGATCCTGATAAGCGGCCTGGGCGCCACGGTAGGGCACATGCACCAGCTTGACGCCAGCCAGGTGCCACAGGGCAGCAGCCAGCACATGCTGGCCCGAGCCGTTGCCGGCCGAAGCGTAGCTGAGCTTGTCCGGGTTGGCGCGGGCATGCTCCACCACTTCCTTGAGCGAATTCAAAGGCAGGTCCTTGCGCGCCATCAGGGTGTAGCTGTAGCTCACCGCCAGGCCCACCGGCTCGAAGTCGCGCAGGCTGTCGTAGGACAACTTCTCATACAGGCCCATGTTGAGCGCGATGTTGGAGACCGAGCCCATCAGCAAGGAGTAGCCATCGGGCGCGGCCTTGGCCGCCAGGTCAGTGCCCACCAGGGTGCCCGAGCCGGGCTTGTTTTCCACCACCACCGGCTGGCCGATCTGTTTGCTCAGGCGCTCGGCCAGGGCGCGTGCCACAAAGTCAAAGCCGCCACCGGGAGGCTGCGGCACGATCACGCGCAGGGGGCGGGCGGGAAAGGCCTGGCTCCAGGCCGGCAGGGCCAGCGCTCCCAGGCCAGCGCCCAGGCTGGCCAGTGTGCTGCGACGCGACAGCTTGGTGGTGGTCATCAGGGGGGAATGAGAATTGGACATGGTGTCTCCTGTGAAGCTGTTTGTTATTGCAATTCGCCACCGGCCAGCCAGCCCGCACCACGCTGGTACAAGGCCTCGACCTGGGGGCCCTTGAGCATGGGCATGTCCATCTTGACCTTGTAGCCGATACGGGTCTGGATATAGGCCAGGTGGCGGTAGCCCTCGGGAAAACCGGCCAGCGCCTGCTGGTCCAGGCGCAGCACCGCGGTGGGGTCGACCGGGTCGATACGGTCTTTCTCGTAGATCGGCTGGCGATGCAGCAGCTTCCACTGGCCTTCATGCCTGAGCACAAAATCGTAGAAACGGCCGGTGCACACCACATCGCACAACACCGGGCCGTTCTCGCCCTCGACCATGCCACGCTGGGAGATGGTCATCTTGGTCTGCGCAATGGCGCGGTCGCCGCTGATTTCGACCGCGGTTCCACCCAGAAAGTGCAGGATGCTCACACCCTTGGCCCAGCCTTCCTGGGTAACCCGGATGAATTCAGCAAACGGCCCCTGAAACCAGGTGGCCATCATCACGCCCTGCGGGTGCCACACCGTGGCAAAGCGGGCCCAGTCGCCGGCATCGCGCCAGACCGCCCAACGCTCGACCATCTGGCGGATCAGCAATTCGTCTTTCATGGCGTCGTCCATTGCTTTGATCACTTTCATAGGAGTCCTTGTTGGGGGGAAAGGGTTTAGGCGGCGGTGTAATCGACCTGGTGGCGCGCAATGCGAATATCGCCAATTTCACCCTTGACCCGCAGGTGCTCGGGGTGATTGGCATAGGCATCGAGTGCCGCCTGGCTTTCAAATTCCGAATACAGCACCACATCGCAGGCGTAGTCCACAGCACTGTGGTCCACCCCCACCTCCAGGTGCAACAGGCCGGGGATGCGGCCGCGCAGACTCTCAAAACTTCGCTTGAGGAGGGCCACATTGGCGGCCTTCTGCTGCGGCGTGTCGCCACGCACATTCCACATCACGATGTGCCTGATCATGCGCCTCAGGCTGCCGGAGGAAAGCCAGCGCGCTGCGGCCACAGGTTGTTGAAGGCATGCACGGTGGTGCTGGCGTAGAGGCCCGCGCGGGTGAATGGCTCGTCGGCCAGCCAGGCGTGGGCCGCAGCGCGGCTGGGAAAGTCGATCACCAGCAGGCTGCCCAGCATGGTCTGGCCATCGTCATGCACGAATGGCCCGGCAAAGGCAATCTGGCCAGCCACCTGTCCCAGGTATTCCTTGTGCGCAGGGCGCTCTTTCTGGCGCAGCGCGCCGTGGTCGGGCTTGTCGATCAGGATGAAGCTAAACAGCATGGGGCAATCTCCAGGTGCAAGACAGGGGTCGGCGAAGGGTTCACTTTTTGGGGTTGAGAACAAAGTCGTACTTCAGGCTGTAGCTGCCATCGGCTTCCTGGTTCCAGTCGGCAATCAGGGTGGAGCGCACGCCGAACACCACATCGGAGTCGAGGTACTGGTCGTGGTCGCGAAAGACGTGGGTGATCAGGCGCTCGTAGCCCGGGGCCTCGATCATGAAATGCAGGTGGGCCGGGCGCCAGGGATGGTTGTTGGTGGCGCGCAGCATGGTGCCCACCGGGCCATCCGAAGGAATCGGGTAGGCCTCGGCCAAGATAGTCTTGAAATGAAAGCGCCCCTGATCATCGGAATGCAGGATGCCGCGCGCCTGGGGGTGTGCCAGATGCTCGTATTGCACATCGTAGTTGCCGTCAGCATCGGCCTGCCAGACATTGATCAGGGCATTGGGGATGGGCTCGCCGCCCAGGCCGCGCACCATGCCACTGACCATGCAGGGCTCGCCCTTGGCGCCATTAGACACATCGGCACCCAGCGGGAACTCGGGCGCGTTTTCAAGGAAGAAAGGGCCGAACACGGTGGGCTCGGTGCAGCCCTTGGGCTTGTCGTTGTTCATGGCCACGGTCAGCATGGACAGGCCCAGGGTGTCGCTGAGCAGGATGAATTCCTGGCGGGTGTCGCTGCACATATGGCCGGTGGCGGTCAGGTACTGAATGCCCTTGAACCACTCCTCCTCGGTCAGGCGCACTTCGCGTGCGAAGTCATGCAGGTGCTGCACCAGGCTGGTGATGATTTCCTTCAGCCGCGGGTCGGGTGTCTTGGAAAAGCGCTCGATGACGGCCTGGGTGATGGTGTCTTGGTTGAGATTGCGCATGGCTGGAAGCTCCATTCATTTCGGTTTTCCCCCGACTTTAGCAAGCCCGGCGCCCGCTGACCGGCGATGGCAGGAAATAAGTTTTCAAGCACCCCCACCCGAACCACGCTGCCCGGGCATGTGGTGGGTGTAAACCTTGATTGACCGGGATTTTCAGATCGACTAGCCTGCGCGGTACTCAACCACCTGATCCGAGGAAGATCCATGACCCTTGCCCTGAATGTGAACGGCGCACGGCGCAGCAGCCCGGCCGCGCCCGAGACGCCTCTGCTTTATGTGTTGCGCAACGACCTGGGAATCAACAGCGCCAAATACGGCTGCGGTGTGGCCCAGTGCGGCGCCTGCACCGTGCTGCTGGATGGTCAGGCGATCCGCTCCTGCGCCTACCCGGCGGGCCAGGCCGCCCAGGGCAATATCACCACCCTGGAGGGGCTGGGCACACCAGAACGCCTGCATATCATCCAGAAGGCCTTTATCGATGAGCAGGCTGTGCAATGCGGCTATTGCATCCCAGGCATGATCATGAGCGCCAAAGCGCTGCTGGACCGCACCCGCAACCCCAGCGAAGGCGAGATTCGCCAGGCCATGGCCAACAACCTGTGCCGCTGCGGCACCCATAGCCGCATCCTGCGTGCCATCCAGCGCGCCGCCAAGGAGATGGCATGAAAGAGCGCACCACCCCCACGGATGCGGGCGGCCTGTCGCGCCGTAGTTTTCTGCAGTCTTCCGCCCTGACCATCAGCTTCAGCCTGGCTCCGCTGGCTCTGGGCCAGTCACCGGCACCAGCCAGAGCCGTGCTGCCTGGCAGCCTGAACAACAACCGCATGCTCGATGCCTGGCTGCGCATCCACCCCAACGGCAAGGTCACCATGTGCTCGGGCAAAATTGAACTTGGCCAAGGCATCCTGACCGCGCTCAGCCAGATCGTGAGCGATGAGCTGGATGTGGACCTCAAGCGCCTGGAGATCATCTCCGGCCACACCGGCCTCACCCCCAACGAGGGCATGACCGCTGGCAGCCTGTCGATTCAGGACAGCGGCACCGCACTGCGCTTTGCCTGCGCCGAGGCGCGTGGCCTGCTGCTGGCCGCCGCGGCCGACAAGCTGGGGGTAGCTGCTGGCGTGCTGAGCGTGAGTGATGGCCGCATCAGCGCGCCTAACGGCGCAGCCACCAGCTACTGGGAGCTCACCAGCGAGTCGCTGCTCAAGCGCGAGGCCAGCGCCAAGACCGCGCCCAAGCCAAGCAGCCAGCACAAGCTCATAGGCCAGAGCCTGCAGCGACGCGATATCCCCGCCAAGGTCACTGGCGGCGAGTCGTTTGTACAAGACATGCGCCTGCCGGGCATGGTGTTTGGTCGGGTGGTGCGCCCCAGCGCCCCGCGCGCCCGCCTGCTGGGCTTTGACGCGGCTGGTGTGAAAGCGATGCCGGGGGTGCTGGCGCTAGTGCGTGACGGCAGCTTCCTGGCAGTGGCCGCCCGGCGCGAGGAACAGGCGATCGCCGCTGCCAACGCCTTGCGTGCCAGTGCGCGCTGGGAGGAGCCGGGCGACCTGCCGCCCACTGGCGCGGCCCTGTTTGCCCACATGAAGCAGCAGCGCAAGGCCACCTCGGTGGTGAGCGACAAGAAAGCGGCCGACCCCGCGCCAGCAGTGCGCACCCTGGAGCTGGAGTACACCAAGCCCTACCAGGCCCATGCCTCGATTGGGCCGTCCTGCGCGGTAGCGCTATGGACCGACGACAAACTGCAGGTCTGGACCCATTCTCAAGGGGTGTTCCCGCTGCGCAACGACCTGTCCAAGGCGCTGCGCATGGCACCGGCAAACATCACGGTGATGCACCGCGAAGGCTCGGGCTGCTATGGCCATAACGGCGCCGATGATGTGGCCTTTGACGCTGCCCGGCTGGCGCGTGATCTGCCCGGCGTACCGGTCATGTTGCAGTGGATGCGCGAGGATGAATTTGGCTGGGAGCCGCTGGGCTCGCCCATGGTGATGCGGCTTAAGGCCTCGCTCGATGCCAGCGGCAAGGTGAGCGACTGGAGCCATGAACTCTGGAGCCATGCCCACAGCACCCGCCCTTACGACCCAGACGGGGTCAACTTGCTTGGGTCCTGGTACTTGCAGGACCCGCTCAAGCCCGGCCCCTCACGCAACATTCCCCAGCCCTCGGGCGGTAGCGACCGCAATGCGATTCCGCTGTATGTGTTCCCGCAGCAGAAAGTGACCAACAACCTGCTGCTGGATATGCCGATCCGCACCTCGGCGCTGCGCACCCTGGGCGCCTATGCCAATGTGTTTGCCCTGGAGTCGTTCATGGACGAGCTGGCGCTGGCTGCCGGCGCCGACCCGGTGGAGTTTCGCCTGCGCCATCTGGCCGATGCCCGCGCCAAGGCGGTGATCGAGCGCACCGCTCAGATGGCCGGCTGGCAGGCGGGCGCCAAGGCGAGCAGCGACCGCGGGGTACTGCGCGGACGCGGCATCGGTTTTTCAAAATACAAAAACCTGGCGGTCTATTGCGCGGTGATCCTGGATGTGGCAGTGGACACCCGCAGCAGCCTGATTCGGGTCGAGCGCGCCTGGTCGGCTTCGGATGCCGGCCTGGTGATCAACCCCGATGGCTTTCGCAACCAAATCGAGGGCGGCATTGTGCAGTCGATCAGCTGGACGCTGATGGAATCGATACGCTATAACAAGCAGCATATGCTGACGCGCAACTGGGGCGACTACCCGATCCTGCGCTTTCCCGAGGTGCCCGCATTGCAGGTCGAGCTGATCAACCGGCCCGAGGAGCGACCGCTTGGCGTGGGCGAGGGATCGCAGGGCCCGACGGTGGCCGCGCTGGCCAATGCCTTTGCCCATGCCACCGGCAAGCGCCTGCGCGAGCTGCCGCTGACCCCGGAGCGGGTCAGGCAGGTGCTGGGCTGAGTCTGGAATGAGCCCCCACAGGTGTGGCCACGATGGCCACCGCTAAGTCTTCGCGCGTGCCACCCATGCAGACCGAGGTTCTGATCGCCGGTGGCGGCCCGTGCGGGCTGATGCTGGCCATTGAGCTGGGTCGTCGCGGGGTGCACTGCCTGTTGGTGGACCAGAAGCCGGGCACCGCCTTCAACCCCCAGGCCAACGCCACCCAGGCCCGCACCATGGAGCATTTCCGCCGCCTGGGCTTTGCCAATCAGGTGCGCGCCCAGGGCCTGCCGCCTGAGCACCCGACCGATATCGCCTACCTGACCCGCTTTGCCGGCATCGAGCTGGCGCGCCTGCGTCTGCCCACCGCGGCCCAGGCACCGCAGGTGATCAAGAACCTCTCGGGCTCGTGGAGCGCGGCCGAGTTGCCGCACCGGGTGTCGCAAAAGTTTGTTGAACTGGTGCTGCGCGAGCAGGCCCAGGCGCAAGCCAGTGCTGATGTGCGCTATGGCTGGCAACTCAAGGAATTTCAAGACACTGGCTCAGACATCGAGGCAGTGGTGCAGCCGCTCGAAGGCGGGTCAGCGCTGTCGGTGCGTGCCAGCTATCTGGTGGGCGCTGATGGTGCGCGCAGCTTTGTGCGATCCCAGCTGGGCATTGGCTGGGAAGGCAGCAGCGGCACCAAGCGCCATTTCATGGGCGGCAAGATGCTGGCGGTGTACCTGCGAGCGCCGGGGTTTTATGCACGCAATCCGAACGAGCGGGCCTGGATGTATGTGGTGGTCAACCCCGAGCTGCGCGCCTTCATCATGTCGGTCAACGGGCAGGATGAGTTTGCCTTTCACATCCAGATGGCTGATGACGCCGCGACCGAGGCGCTGACCGAGGCCGATGCGCGCCACCTGTTTGGCCGTGCCTTTGGCCAGGCGATGGAGATCGAAATACTCTCCATGGCCACCTGGCTGGCGGGCCACGCGCTGGTGGCCGAAAAATTCCAGCAGGGACGCGTGCTGCTGGGCGGTGATGCGGTGCACCTGTTCACCCCCACCGGCGGCCTGGGCTACAACACTGCGGTGGAAGATGCGGTCAACCTGGGCTGGAAACTGGCCCATGTGCTGCAGGGCCGCGCACCCCACACCCTGCTGGAGAGCTATGAACTAGAACGCAAGCCGCTGGCCTTGCGCAACACCGGCTACGCGCGCCAGTTTGCCGATTCGATCGGCCTGTTCGCCGCCGCACCTGAGCTGGAAGAGGACAGCCCCGCAGGTGCCCAGGCGCGCGCCGTCGCGAGCGACTACCTGAACGGCCATGTGCGGCGCGAATTCAATATTCCAGGCGTCACCTTTGGCGGGCGCTACGATCACTCACCGCTGATCGTGGCCGATGGCACAGCGCCACCGCCTGATGCGGCCAACAGCTACACCGCCAGCGCGTGCCCGGGTGGGCGCCCGCCCCACGCCTGGCTGGCCGATGGTCGATCCCTCTTTGACACCTTGCACAGCGAGTGGACTCTGCTGGCCCTGGGCAGCGAGCCCCCCGACACCAAGCCGTTCGAGCTGGCCGCGCGCGCGCTGGGGCTGGACCTGCGGGTGGTACGTCATGATGTTCCAACACTGGCCACCTTGTATGAAGCACCGCTGGCCCTCATCCGCCCGGATCAGATTGTGGCCTGGCGCGGCAGCGACGCACAGCTAGCGCTGGCGGTGCTACGACAAGTCAGCGGGCAATTGCCACCTAGATAGCCGATGTTTTCTGTGGTCGGGAAATCCGACCTTGCCATGTTCTTGCTTGGCTCTATGATGGATAACCAGCCCGGCACCGTACGATTAGCGCACGACCAGGGCATCCAGCAACCAGAAAGCAAGACCATGAAAATCTATTACCACCCGGTATCCACCACTAGCCGTATGCTGATGCTGTTTGTGGAGGACTGCAGGATTGAGGTGGATTGGCGACTGGTGGACCTGTTCACTGGAGAACATGTGCAACCCAACTACCTGACCCTCAACCCCAGCGGCATGGTGCCGATGCTGGAGGAAGACGATGGTTTTCGCCTCAGCGAGAGCTCGACCATTCTCAAGTACCTGGCCGAAAAAATCGGCTCGCCGACCTACCCGCGCGAGCTGCGCCAGCGCGCCAAGGTCAATGAGATGATGGACTGGCTCAACACCCAGTTCTATCGCGACTTTGCCTACGGCCTGGTCTATCCCCAGCTCTACCCGCATCTGCGGCGCCCGACCGATGAGCAACAGGCAGGCACCCTGGCCTGGGGCAGGGAGAAGACCAAGAGCTGGCTCACCATCCTGGACCGGCACCTGATCGGACCCAGCCGGCCTTATCTGTGTGGCCAGGACATTACGATCGCCGATTATTTTGGCGCACCCATGCTCACCGCTGGCGAGCTGATTCGCTGCGACTTCAGTCCCTACCCCAATATCACGCGTTGGCTGGGACATGTGAAGGCCCGTCCCGGCTGGGACCGGGTCAACCGGGCCTTCAATGAGCTGGCCGGCTCGCTGAAGGACCAACCGTTTGAAGTGCTCTAGCGCGCAAGGCCATGATCCGCATCGAGCAGCTGGACCATGTGGGTATCCGCATCACCGACAAGGCGCGGGCCCTGGCCTTTTATGCAAGCCTGGGCTTTGCGATAGAGCATGAAGTGGATTTCGATGCCGTGGTCATCCTCAAAAATGAGGCCGGGGTGGAACTCAACCTGATCGTCAACGGGGTGGATAAGCACGGTGGCAAAAATGTGCTGATGGACATGCCCGAGAAACTGCCAGGCATCACCCATGTGGCCTTGCGGGTGGCCGACATCCCAGCCACGCTGACCACCTTGAAAGAGGCGCAGATAGCCATCACCCAGGGACCGGTCAGCTTTGGCGATGGGCATGTGTCGGTGTTTGTGCGCGATCCCGATCGCAATGTGATCGAGTTGCGCGCGCGCCTGCAGGCTGAGGACGCAAAGCGCATTGAAGGTCTGGAGTTCTACAATCCGAACGCATGAGCAACACGGATCAACGCCCCGAACTCCCCGACCACCTGTCGATCGACCCGGACAGCCCGCACTATGTGGCTGCCATCTTTGAGCACCCGGTGGGCATCCGCTTCAACGGCAAGGAACGCTTTGATGTGGAGGAATATTGCATCAGCGAAGGATGGGTCAAGGTACCTTCGGCCAAGACGCTGGACCGTAAAGGCAACCCGCTGATGATCAAGATCAAGGGCCTGGTGGAGGCGTTCTACCGCTGAGCGGGCCCTGCTGTCTCAACTGCGACCAGGCGAAATATTGACCACCGGCTTGCCGCCAGCGGCATTGCCAAAGCCCGGGAGGTCGCACACATCGCATGCTTGCTGAAAAAGGCCCAGGCGCACCAGCAGCGCGTGCAGCTTGCAGCCCACGCACACCCCGAGCACCGACTCCAGCCACATGAAGCCAAAGCAGACCCAGACCAGCACCAGCGGAATCCAGGGGGGCATGTAGTTGCGGGTGGTGGGCAGCAGCTCGCTTTGGGCTACCCAGTTAACCCAGCCGGCAAACACGTCCGGGTTGAAGAAAACCAGACAGACGCTGATGAAGCTGGCGCCAATGCTCCAGGCGAAGCGCTTGGGCGTCAGGGGTTTCCACACCGGTTCCTGCCACGCGGCCAGCAGGCTGGCCAGCCAGACCGTGGGCGAGAAGCGCGAGCTCCAACTGAACATGGCAGCCAGCATCTCGAACAGGCCAAACCACAGCACATAGGTCTGGAGGGAGTAGTCATAGGTGCGTCTAACTGCCTCGACCATGTAGAGAATGCGGCCGTCAAAATCGGTATCAAAGGTGTCGCGCACCACGTTACCGGTGATCACCCAGCGCGAGCCGTAAATGGCATCGAACAGGGTGAAGGCCATGTACAGCGGGATGGCCAGCAGGAGACCGGCACGGATTCGTACTGCCACATCATTGATGAAAAGCGGGTCGGTCTTGGTATCGAGAAACCACTGTTTGCGCATCACATCGCGCAGCACTGCCAGCATCGGTGCATCTCCATCCAGATCTTGTTGCCTCGTTCTGCGCCACTGGCGGCTTGCCGCTTGGCTTGAGGTTCGAGACGCGATTTTAATTCAGCAATCGCTTATTTATTAAGTCGAAGCCTGAGCGTGCCCATAAGCCACCATGGGTTGGGCAATGGCCAGCAGGCTGATGGCGGTACAGGCCGCCTTCAGCAGCGTGAGCGGCAGACGGGTTCACGCGGCCCGTCTGGGCAAGAGGCGCAGCGCATTGTCGCGGCCAATGGCTTTGAGTTCAGCATCGGTGAAGCCGTAGTCGATCAGGCCCTTGATGGTGTCCTCGCCAGTGCGGTAGGGGTAGTCGGAGCCAAACAGGATCTGGCTCACATCGACCAGGCGAGTGAGCGAGGCCAGCGCCATCGGGTGCATGGCCCAGGCGGTGTCGTAATAAAAACGCTTGAGCTCAGTCAGCACGCCGCGCGGCACCCGGGGCGCCAGCTTGGAGTCGATGATGGGCGCACGCACCAGGCGCTCGGTCAGGAAAGGCAAGGTACCGCCAGCATGCGAGAAGATGAACTGTAGGTCGGGGCAGCGCGCCGCAGTGCCGGAAAACACAATGTCGACAATGGTGCGGGTGGTGTCGGTGCCGAATTCGACCACAGTGGGAGGAATCTCGGGTGTCAGGATGTTACGGCAACAACTCGGGGCAGTTGGATGGGTATAGAGCACAGCCTTGCGCCGGTTGAGCTCATCCATCACCGGAGCGAAAGATTTATGGCCCAGCCACTTGTCGCCGTAGCTGGTGAGCAGGCCGATGCCGTCAGCCTTGAGCACATCCATCGCGTAGCTGAGTTCTCGCAAGGCGCTGTCGGTGTCCTGCATCGGGATCATGGCAAAGGAGCCAAAGCGGCCCGGATGGTCTTGTGACAGGCGGGCCACCCACTCATTGCTCTCGCGCGCGATGCGCCGGGCATTGGCCGCATCGGTAAAGCTGACCTGTGGTGTGGTAGGCGAGAGGATGGAGGTGGCCACGCCAGCCTTGTCCATGTCTTCCAGGGTCTTGGCCACCGACCAGTTGCGCACAATCGGCGGCGCCTGGTTGACCTTGGCCAGTTCGGCCACATAGGCCGGAGAAAAAAGATGGTGATGGGTATCGATGCGGTTGCGCAGGCCGGTGAGCGACTGGTTGGGCCCGGCACAACCGGGCAGCACCGCAGCAGCGCCAGCGGCCAGCAGGCCACTCAGAAAACCGCGCCGTGGGGTGGCGCAATCACAGGCGGCATGCAAATTCTGGACAGAATCACTCATCACTTGCTCCTCGGTTGTAGTGCGCCAAGCAGGCGCTGGATTTTCAGGGACGGTTACCTTCAAAAGCGTTTTGCATCAACTGGCGCAAAGCCTGGCGCTCCAGCGGCCGCGGGTTGGGATACTGATTCTGCAGGGCCAGATCGCAGGCGCGGTCCAGGTCTGGCTCGGTGAGTCCCAGGTCTTTCAGTGCCACCGGGGCGCCATTGTTATTTGCCAGGTCATAGACGGCCTGCGCCGCGCTGGCGCCACCTAGGGCGCGCGCGATCCGTGCCATGGCCTGGGGCGCATGCTGCGCGTTGTAGGCCAGCGCATGCGGCAACACAATGGTGTGGGTCTCGGCATGAGGCAGATTGAAGGTGCCGCCCAGGGTGTGGCAGAGCTTGTGGTGCAGGGCCATGCCCACATGGCCGAGCACCGTGCCACACAGCCAGGCGCCATACAGGGCGTCGCCCCGGGCACCCAGGTCGGCCGGGTTGCGTTTGATCAGCGGCAAGGCCTGGCCCAGGGCGCGGATGCCCTCCTCGGCCATCAGGCTCATCACCGGATTGCCCTCGATGGAATAAAGGCCCTCGGCCGAGTGGGCAATCGCATTGATACCACTGGTTACGCTCAGTGCGGTGGGCAGGCTGAGGGTGAGTTCGGGGTCGTAGATCACGGTGCGCGGCAGCACCCGCATGTCGCGCCCGGTTTTTTTCAGGCCGCCTTCGGTGATGCCGTAGATCGGGGTGACCTCCGAGCCGGCATAGGTGGTGGGAATGGCCAGGATAGGCAGACCGGAATCCAGCGCAATCGCCTTGCCCAGGCCGGTGGTGGAGCCGCCGCCCACCGCCACCGCGCAGTCGGCACCAAGCTGGCGCGCCAGCTCCCGGGCCTCACGCGCGGTCTCCAGCGGCACATGCATGACCGCTCGATCAAACACGCCCACTGCGCGATCTCCCAGCATGGCGGCCACCTGCTCGGCCGAAGCACGCTGCTCGGGGGTGGACAGAACCAGCGCCTTCTTGGCGCCAAGGGCTTCAATTTCACGTGGCAGCTGGGCCAGAGAACCCGCGCCAAACACCACGCGGGCGGGCTGGGCAATATAGACAAAGTTTTCCATGGCTTGATTGGGCTGGCTATCTGTCTGGCAGGGTATCGCTGAGGCCGGCGCTGCGCTCCATCACCTTGATGATGGCCGCATAGTCATCCAGCGCATCGCCTTGCGCCATGGCAGCCTGCATCAGTTGGTAGGTGAGCGCTGTCTGGGACAGAGGCACGTTGGCGTCGGCACCGGCACCCAGAATCAGGCTGAGGTCCTTGAGCATCTGCGCCACGGTGAAGGTGGGGGTGAAGTCGCGTTCGGCCAACTGCACCGACTTGGCCTTGAGAATCGGCGAAGCCACTGCGCTGGCGCCCAGCACCTGCCACATGGTGCGCCAGTCCAGTCCGCCCTTGCGCCCCAGGGTGAGGGCTTCTGAGAGCATGGCGCTGGTCTGGGCAATCATCAGGTTGACCACCAGCTTCATCAGGCGCGATTGTTCGGCTTCACCCAGGTAAAACAAATTGGGGCCGAAGGTCTGCAACAGAGGCGAGACCTGCTCATACACCGCACGGGGTCCGGAAGCCATCACGGTGAGTTGGGCCGCCTCGGCCATCTTGTTGTTGCCCGAGACCGTGCAGCGCAGGTAGGGCACGGCCGCAGCATTCAGCGCCAGGGCAGCCTCAGCCGATGTGGCCTGCGACACCGTACTGGTATCGACATACAGGCAACCCTTGCGGGCCGAGCGGGCCACCTGATCCGCCACCGACAAGAGCGCGGCATCATTGGGCAGCGAGGACAGCACCACCTCGGCCTGGCCGATCGCCACATCGGCATTCTCAGCTACCTGCAGGCCCAGCTGGCGCGCCATGGCCAGGCGTTGGTGATCGGGGTCACTCACGCTGACCAGATGGCCGGCCGCCTGCAGATGTCTGGCCATGGGCAGGCCCATCTTGCCCGCCCCCAGGATCAGCACATCTCTGCTCATGCCGCGACCTTATCCTTAGCCACAGCCGGTGCAATGCCACCGCTCTGGCCGGCCATGAACTGGCTCTGGCCCATGCCGATCAGCCGGTTCCAGCGTTGCTGGCCCATGGTCAGGCCGATGAAGAAACCCAGCTCGACGATCTGCGGCGTCTCGAAGTGGTTGTTCAGGCCAGCCCACAAGTCGTCGGAAGACTCCAGCCCCCAGGTGATCGCTTCGGCCAGGCGCAGGGCAGCCTTCTGGCGTGGGCTAAAGCGCACCGATTTGTCAAAGTCGAGCAGGTCCTTGACATCGTCTTCCAGCAGGCCCTGGGCCTGCGCCTTCATCGAGCGCTGGTTGCCGCAGTAATTGCAATTGACTGCCTGCGACACATAGAGGCGGCACAGTTCCTTGATCGCATGGTCGCACACGCCCTCGACAAAGGTGTCGTTCCAGGCATTGGTGAAAGCCCAGAACACCTTGGGCACATGGGCCCGGATGGCATGGCTCTCCGGCCGGGGGGCGCCTTCGCGTGCAGCGCGCTCGAATTCGGCCATCATGGCCGGGTCGGTGATCAGGGCGGGATCGATATAGGGGATGCGTTGGGGATGGTTCATGTTTGTTCCTGGTCAGGGGTTTACACCGCGCGGGCCGCGGCAATGGCTTGCTCAAAGTAGTGCAGATCAAGATATTTGTCGGCCGGTGGCGGCACGCCGGCCCACATGCCTTCCATTTCGGCGCGGATGGCCAGCACCGTCTGGAAACCGTCCCGATTGAAACGGGCCTCAGGCGCCAGGCCCGAGCCGCTTGCCACCAGCGCGGCGTAGGTGCCCTCGGCCACTGGCGGGGACAGCTTGAAATGCTGGCCCAGCAAGGCCAGCGCGTCGCTGCGATGGGCTGGGTTCATGACAAAGCGCTGACCCTCGATATAGGCGGCCAGGTAATCCACCAGCACTTCAGGCTGCGCCTGCGCCCAGGACCTGAGCACAAAGGCTCCGGTGGCCTGATAAGGCCCGAGCAGTTCGAACTGGCTGCCCAGGCTTTTGAGTCCCTGGTCGCGCACCGTGAAGGAAAACGGCGGGTTGATCATGGCAGCAGCCAGCTGCGGGTCTGCCACCATGGCTGCGGCGCGCGCGCCAGTGCCGCCAGCCAGCTTGACCGCATAGTCACGCCCTTCAAGCAGGCCGTGGTTCTTCAGGATTTTTTTGGCCAGCAGCGCATAGGCGGTATTGGGCGCATCCACCGCCAGCAACTTGCCGCGCAGGTCGCTGATTTGCTGGATTTCCTGACGCACCATGAAGTCATTCATGCCCGCGTCGCCGCCACAGACGATCACCACATCCTGGCCAGCCCGCTCGACCATGGCCACCGCATTGTCGACCGCCGCATGGGCAATGTCGCACGCGCCATCGGCCAGATGCGCGCGTTGCTCATCTGAATTGGGGGTGTGCTGCACCTGCAGTTGCAGGCCACGCCGCTCAAAGAAACCCCGATCGATCCCGGCCAGCAAGGGCAGGTTGCTCGAGGTATTGAAGATGCTGACGCGCAGCCGCATGGACAGTCTGGGTACTTCTCCAGCCGGACAGCCCGGCCGGGGAGTGAGCCCGCCTTTACTTGGCTGCGTTTTTCATGATGGCGCCCAGAGTGGCGTTTTCTTCACGTATGAAGGCATCAAAGCGGTCGGGGGTCATGGGCATGGGCTCGCTGCCCAGTTTGGCCAGGCGCTCCTTCACATCCGGCAGCGCCAGGGCCTTGGTCACTTCCTGATTCAGCTTGCTCACCACATCGCGCGGTGTCTTGGCCGGTGCCAGCAGGCCGATCCAGAAATCAAAGGCAAAGTTGGGCACGCCGGCCTCTGCCACGGTGGGCACATCGGGCAGGGCCGAGGAGCGCTTGGCCGTGCTCACCGCTAGAGCGCGCAGGCGGTTGTCACGCACATTGGGCAGCGAAGCCAGCACCGGGGTGAACATGAAATCTACCCGTCCGGCAATGGTTTCGGTCAGGGTTTCGGGCGTGCCCTTGAAGGGGATGTGGGTGATCTGGATGCCAGTGATGCTGCGGAACTTCTCTGCATTCACATGGGTGGCACTGCCATTGCCGGCCGAGGCAAAGTTGAGCTGGCCTGGCTTGGCCTTGGCCGCATCGATCAGATCACGTACCGTCTTGAAGGGGCTGTTGGCTGGCACCACCAACGCGTTGGGCAAGGAGGCCAGCGGAATGACGCCGGCAAAATCGTTCACCGTGTCGTAACTCAGGTTGGGATAGAGCACCGGGTTGACCACATGGCCGGTGGAGACCACCAGCAGGGTGTAGCCAT
>JAFMJA010000249.1 GCA_017853735.1 Burkholderiaceae bacterium
CCTGTCATTCGCCGCACCGCCCGGGTTCCCTCGGCCCGTTCAGTGGATCGTTTTTTCAACGACTCGGTTGCCGCCGAATCGAGCCAAGCTGATTACAAGCCTGTTGAGCTGAGCTTTGATGTACCCGGCGTTTCACGTGAGCAGTTGACCATTGGCATAGAAGGCAATGTGATTCGTATCGAGACCTTGCCCGAAGCGCAGCGCCAGTACAAGGCTGCTTACGAGTTGCCACAGGATATCGATGTGGCCAACAGTGAAGCGAAGCTGGAAAACGGGGTTCTTAGCCTGAAACTGGCCAAGGTGCAGCCGCAGAGCAAGGCTGTCAAACTGACCATCAATTGAGGCGGCAGCAAGCGGCACATTTGGCTTTGTGCCGACGGTGCTGTTCAGGCTGGCCGCTCGATTGAATCCAGCGGCCAGCGTGGCAGCACATCGAATCCATAGTGACGGCTGGCAGGCTGGATGCCGGATTGCATTCGCATGGCAGCCGCCATCGCAATCATGGCACCGTTGTCACTGCAGAGCTCCAACGCCGGGTAGTGCACACGCACTTGGCGCTTGGTGCAGGCCTGGCCGAGTTGTTCGCGCAGCTTGCGGTTGGCCCCCACGCCACCGGCCACCACCAGGACCCCAAGCCCGGTTGCTTCCATCGCCTTCAGTGATTTGTTGACCAGCACCTCCACAATCGCCGCCTCGGTGGCGGCCGCCAGGTCGGCCTGGTGATTTTTCAAGTCCTCGCCCAGTTTGCGTACCTGTGTCAGGACGGCTGTCTTGAGGCCAGCGAAGGAAAAATCCAGATTGCCGCTGTGTAACAGCGGCCGCGGCAGCTTGAAAGCCTGCGCTTCGCCGCGTTCGGCCAGTCGCGACAACGCCGGCCCGCCGGGATAACCGAGGCCCAGCAGCTTGGCGGACTTGTCAAACGCTTCGCCGGCAGCATCATCGATGGTTTCACCGAGCAATTCATACTGTCCCACCCCATCAACGCGCATCAGCTGGGTATGACCGCCCGATACCAGCAACGCAACAAAAGGAAATTGAGGTGGATCGGGGCTCATAAAGGGGGAAAGCAAATGACCTTCCAGGTGGTGAATACCCAACACCGGCCGGTCCAGTGCCGCGCCTAGTGCGCAAGCCACGCCTGCCCCCACCAGGAGCGCGCCAGCCAGACCAGGGCCTCGGGTGTAAGCGACCAGGTCAATATCGGACAGCGAGTGTCCGGTTTGCGCCAGGACGTGGCTGGTCAATGGCAGAACCCTACGGATGTGGTCGCGGCTGGCCAGCTCGGGCACTACACCACCGTAGGCTTGGTGCATCTCGACCTGGCTGTGCAAGGCGTGCGCCAGCAGACGAGGCATTGAGTTGCCATCGGATTGCACCAAGGCGACGCCAGTTTCGTCGCAGGAGGATTCGATGCCCAGGATAAGGATTGATTCGCCAGACATGCGATGAGTCTATCCGCTACAGTTTGATTCATCCCGCCATCGTTCATGCTTTGAATCGATGGCCCTTATGATTTGACCATTGGCTACCAAAGCAAATCTTCAATGAGCATCAGTCAGTACATCAAGGAAATTGGGCGCGGCAAGGAAGGCGCGCGTCACCTGAATCGCGAGCAGGCGGCCGAACTGTGGGGGCAGTTGCTTGATGGCGGTGTGACCGATCTCGAGGTTGGGGCTTTCTGCATCGCCATGCGGGTCAAGGGGGAGACCATGTACGAGATGGCGGGTTTTCTCGATGCAAGCTATGCCCGCATGCCTCGAATGACAGCGGACGCCCCGGTGGTGGTGATACCCAGCTATAACGGAGCCCGCAGGCTTCCGGTGTTGACACCTCTGCTGGCAGCTTTGCTGGCCAGACAGGGGCTGAGCGTGCTGGTTCATGGCACACGAACCGAAGCCAAACGGGTGGAGGCTTCTGAGGTTTTTCTTCAAATGGGTTTGCCGGTGCTGCACGCCCTTCGCCCTTTGGGTGCAGGCGAGGCGGTCTTTGTCCCCACAGGGCTGCTGAGCCCGGGTATTCAGCGCCTGCTCGAAGTGCGCAGGGTGATTGGATTGCGTAACCCGGCCCATGCCCTGGTCAAGTTGATCAACCCGGTCGTCGGCAAAAGCCTCCTGGTCACCAGTTACACCCATCCGGAATACCTGAAATCCATGGGGGAAACGCTGGAACTGTTGAAGGCCGATGCCATGCTCTTGCGTGGAACGGAAGGCGAGTCAGTGGCGGACCTGCGGCGTTTTCCAAGAACCGATGCTTACATTGGCGGAAAGCACAGCCTGTTGCAGGAATCCCGTACGGGCGCCAACATTGGCATGAGCGCGCTGCCGACCGAGATTGATGCGGTCAGTACCGCGGAGCTCACCAGGCGAATGCTGGATGGCGCGCAACCCGTTCCAGAATCGATTGCGCTCCAGGTTCATCAGATTGTCGAGTTGTGTGCTCGACTGTAGAGCCGGCCCTGTTCTGAAGCGGCTGGCGCCCTCGTCATCGGCTATAATTCACCGGTCTCGCATTGGGCGGGACGCACGCCGGCAGCAGTTCCAGCCACTGGCGCAAGTTGAAACCTGGGACATATCAGCCTTTAGGCTGTTTATGTGCCTTTATTGAGGAAAACAAAATGATCGCTTCCAGCATCAAGGCCGATGTTGTCAAGGCCAATGCCCGTTCTGCAGCCGATACCGGCAGCCCAGAAGTTCAAGTGGCCCTGCTGACGGCCCGCATCAACGAGCTGACTCCCCATTTCAAACAGCACGCCAAGGACCACCATGGTCGTCGCGGGTTGCTGCGCATGGTGAGCCGGCGTCGCAAACTGCTTGATTACCTCAAGGCCAAGGACGCTGAGCGCTACACGGCTTTGATTGCCAAGCTGGGTCTGCGTAAGTAAGTTTCTGACCATGTTGACCAAAGTGCCTGAGCAAGTGAGCTAGCTCAGGCGCTTTGTACTTCGGAGACGGCAAAAACAGAGCGAAGCTGTGTCATTCCAGAGGAAATTGACCCCTTCAGGTTGGTCTTCCCGATTTTCTCTGGAATGGCATCGTGTTCTGTGATGTTGGCTCTGGCCCACCGGAAGGCGGCTTAGACCTTCCCTGATCTCTACAGGAGAACTCACATGAGCATGTTCAATAAAGTTAGTAAAACCTTCCAATGGGGCCAGCATACGGTCACTATGGAAACCGGCGAGATCGCTCGCCAGGCCGGCGGCGCGGTGATGGTCAATATCGATGACACCGTGGTGCTCGCCACCGTGGTGGCCTCCAAGTCGGCCAAGCCGGGGCAGGATTTTTTCCCCCTCACCGTTGATTACCTGGAAAAGGGTTATGCCGCGGGAAAAATCCCTGGCAGCTTCTTCAAGCGTGAGGGCCGGCCTAGCGAGTTTGAGACACTCACCAGCCGTCTGATCGACCGCCCGATCCGCCCCCTATTTCCAGATGGATTTTTCAATGAGGTGCAGGTGGTGGTGCACACCATGTCGCTCAACCCCGAAGTGGATGCCGATATTGCTGCCATGATCGCCACCAGTGCGGCCCTTTCCATCAGTGGCATTCCATTCAATGGACCGATCGGCGCGGCACGTGTGGGCTACATCAACGGCCAGTATGTGCTCAACCCGGGCCAGACCCAGCGCAAGGACAGCCAGATGGATCTGGTGGTGGCTGGCACTGAAGCTGCCGTGTTGATGGTCGAATCCGAAGCCCAGCAGCTGAGTGAAGAGGTGATGCTGGGTGCAGTGGTTTTTGGCCACGAGCAAGGCAATATCGCCATCAATGCCATTCACGAACTGGTGCGCGATGCTGGCAAGCCGGCCTGGGACTGGACCGCACCCGCCAAAGACCAGGAGCTGATCGCCAAGGTGACATCCCTGGCCGAGGAACGTCTGCGCGCTGCCTATCAGATTCGCAAGAAGCAGGCCAGA
>JAFMJA010000250.1 GCA_017853735.1 Burkholderiaceae bacterium
TGGCATACAAGCCCTTGTCCATGCTGGCCAGAATTTCTTCGGGCGACTTGTCGCCACCCAACATGTAGGTGTTGGTCATGCGCGGCATGGGCACATGGGCATAGCTTTCGCGCCGGCCATTGCCGGTGGGGCGCACCTTCATCAGACGCGCATTCATCGCGTCCTGCATATAGCCCATCAGGATGCCGTCCTCGATCAGCACATTGCTTTGGCTGGCCTGTCCTTCGTCATCGATATTGAGCGAGCCACGCCGATCGGCCAGGGTGCCATCGTCCAGCACGGTCACACCCTTGGCAGCCACCCGCTGGCCGATGCGACCGGAAAAAGCGCTGGAGCCCTTGCGGTTGAAGTCACCCTCCAGGCCATGGCCTATCGCCTCGTGCAAGAGCACGCCAGGCCAACCCGGGCCCAGCACCACTGTCATCTCACCAGCAGGGGCCGGACGGGCCTGCAGATTGGTCAAGGCCGCGTCCACCGCCTGATCGACATAGTGTCGAATCATGGCGGCATCGAAATATGCCAGGCCAAAGCGGCCGCCACCACCGGAAGAGCCAGTTTCGCGTCGCCCTGCCTGCTCGGCAATCACCGACACGCTCAGACGCACCAGGGGTCGCACATCCGCCGCCAGGGTGCCGTCGGACCGCGCCACCAGCACCACATCGTATTCCCCGGCCAGCCCGGCCATGACCTGCACCACGCGCGGGTCTCGTGCGCGCGCCAGCTGCTCCACCTGCTCGAGCAGCTTGACCTTGGCCGTACTGTCCAGGGTGGCAATTGGATCCAGGCCAGGGTAGAGCGAGCGCGCCGGCGCTACCCGGTGCGCCACCGCCTTGACCCGACGCGACTGGCCGGCATCGGAGATGGTGCGCACCGTATGCGCCGCGTCCAACAGGGAGGCCAGGGAAATATCGTCCGAGTAGGCAAAAGCGGTTTTCTCGCCGCTGACCGCACGCACGCCCACGCCCTGGTCGATCGAGAAGGAGCCGGTCTTGACAATGCCTTCCTCCAGGCTCCAGCCCTCGCTGCGGGTGTACTGGAAATACAGGTCGGCATCATCGACCCGGTGGGCACGGATTTCAGCCAGGGCCTGAATTAGATGGGACTCATCCAGGCCAAACGGTGTGAGCAGCAAATCCCTGGCAATGGCCAGGCGCTGCAGAGTGGGTTCGCGGGCAATCATGCAGAGATTGTAGGTGGACCCTCAATCCAGCGCAGCAAGGCCGCATCGTCCAGCCCGTCCAGACCGGCCGCACTGGCCTGGGCAAACACAGCGCTGGCCGCCTGTCCCAATGGCCCGACAAAACCGAGCGCTGCGGCGGACTGCACCGCCATACGGGTATCTTTCTCCAGCAAGGTCATGTGGGCGCGCGGTGCCCAATCCCCGGCCAAGGCACGGCGCATTCGGTCGCTGCCGATCCAGCTCTGGCCACTGGACTGCTCGATCACCTCCAGCGTGCGCCCCCCATCGAGCCCCATGCGCCGCGCCAAAGCCATCACCTCCGCCGCGGCCACCAGATTGATGCCGGCGGCCAGGTTGTTGACCAATTTGGTGCGCGCCCCATCGCCCAGTCGCTCACCCACCCGAAATACCCGGCTGGACAAGGCCTCGATCAACGTTCGGTGGCCCTCGTAGATGCGCGCGTCACCCGCCACCATCAGGCTCATGCTGCCGTCGCGCGCACGCGCCGGGCCGCCGGACATGGGCGCATCCAGCACGGCCAGTTCAAGTTGCGCCAGCTGGCTGGCCAGAGCCTCGGTATCGGCTGGTGCGATGGTTGGGCACAGCATCACCAGTTGACCGGGCTGCATCACAGCGGCAGCACCCTGGGCACCAAAGAGCGCCTGCCTGGTCTGCTGTGCATCCACCACGCAGACGATCAAGGCCTGAGCCTGCTGTGCTGCCTGGGCTGGCAAGGCATGGCCTTGTGCGCCCAGGGCTTGCAGGGCTTTGACCTTGTCAGCCACCAGGTCGCACACATGCACTGGCCAGCCACGCGCCAGCAAATTGGCCGCCATGGCGCCGCCCATATTGCCCACGCCGATGATCGCCACCGGGTAGCTCATGACTGAACCAAACGCCTGGATCGGGCAATCGACATCAGAATGCCCAAGGCCATGCCCAAGGTGACCATGGCTGTTCCGCCATAGCTGATGAAGGGCAAAGGCACACCCACCACCGGCAGAATGCCGCTGACCATGCCCATGTTGACAAAGGCATAGGCAAAAAAGATCATGGCCAGGCTGCCCGCCAGCAGGCGGGTGAAGAGGGTTGGCGCCTCCAGCGCAATGTCGAGCGCGCGCAGGATCAGAAAGACAAAGGCACCAATCAGCAGCAGATTGCCAAGCAGGCCAAACTCTTCTGAGAAGGCGGCAAAGATGAAATCGGTGGTGCGTTCGGGAATGAACTCCAGGTGGGTCTGGGTGCCCTGCATGAATCCCTTGCCGAACAGGCCACCTGAACCGATCGCAATCATGCCCTGCAGAATGTGAAAGCCCTTACCCAGCGGGTCTCGGCCAGGATCGAGCAGGGTGCAGATGCGCTGCTGCTGGTAATCATGCAGGATGCCCCAATTCACACCGGCCGCACACAACTGGGGCTCGAACACGATCAGCAGCACAATGCCTAAAAGACCCAGCAAAAAAGGCGGGGCGATCAGCTTCCAGCTCAGCCCGGCAAAAAAGATCACCGACAGGCCAGCGGCCAACACCAGCAGGGCGGTGCCAAGATCAGGCTGCCTGATGATCAGGCCGACCGGGATCAGCAAAAGCACAGCAGCCACCAGAAAATCCAAGGGCCTGAGCTGGCCCTCGCGCTTCTGGAACCACCAGGCCAGCATCAAGGGCATGGCGATTTTGAGAATTTCACTGGGCTGGATCACAATGCCAAGATTGATCCAGCGCCGGGCGCCTTTTTTGGTGATGCCAAAAATCGCCACCGCGATCAACAAAGCAAGCCCCAGCACATACAAGGGGACGGCCAGGGACATCAGGCGCTGGGGCGGCACCTGGGCCAGCACAAACATGATGAAGCCCGCAATCAGCATATTTCGACCATGGTCCACAAAGCGGGTGCCGTGGTCATAGCCCGAGGAATACATGGTCAGCAGGCCAGCGCCAGCGAGCATGAAGATCACAAAAGCCAAGGGCCCGTCAAATCCCTGAAAGATTGGGGTGATGCGCTGACGCAGCGAGGGTTTTTCAAAAACAATACCCATGGGCCGATTATCCTGTGCCCAGCAGCGGCCTGCTCGGCGCCACACGCCATGCCCATAGCGGATCTCGCCAGGCTGGGTGGACGCTACTATGCTGCCACCGGATTGCCCAACCCTGCACTGCACTGACCATGCCCAACACCCACCTGCTTTACTTGCACGGTTTTCGCTCCTCACCACTGTCCAGCAAGGCGCAGCTGGTACGCCAACGGGTCGAACAGGCGCATCCGCGGCTGATTTTCTGGTGCCCCCAGCTGCCGGCCTCGCCGCGTGCAGCCATCGACCTGGTGATGGGCGGCATCGCTGCCTGGCCGCGCGAACAGATGGCGGTCATGGGTTCCTCCCTGGGCGGCTTTTATGCCACCTGGGTGGCCGAGCACACCGGCTGCCCTACGGCGCTGCTCAATCCGGCGATCGATCCAGCGCGCGATCTGGCCAGCTATGTGGGCGAACACCCTGCCTGGCATGAGCCCAAGGAAAGCTTTTACTTTCATCCCGGGTATGTGGCCGAGTTGCGCGACCTGACCATGTCGGGCCTGAGCCAGCCGCAACGCTATTACGCCCTGATCGCCAAGGGCGACGAAGTGCTGGACTGGCGCGAGATGCGTGGCCGCTATCCCGGCGCGCAGATCCGCCTGCTCGAAGGCGGCGACCACGCGATCAGCGATTTTCCGGACTAT
>JAFMJA010000251.1 GCA_017853735.1 Burkholderiaceae bacterium
AAGCGCCATGGCCACCAGCCCTTGGCGCGGGTCCCATGATTTCCGGGGGGACGCCCACCACCGCTGCAGCAAGGACCCGCGCCAAGGGCTGGTGGCCATGGCGCTTGGCGTATTGGCCAGAGCTGACCACACAGGCGGCAGCGGCATCGACCAGGGCCGAACTGTTGCCGCCAGTCTGCACGCCACCGTCGTAAACCGGTCTGAGCTTGGCTAGCACCTCCACCGGGGAAATGCGGGGATGGCTATCAGTGCTGACCTCGGCCAGTTTGCCCTGAAGTTTGATGCCCCGGGAGTGATAGCCCTCAAGTTCAAATTTTTCTGAAATCACCGGCACTATCTCGCCCGCATGAAAACCACTTTGCTGGGCTGCCACTGCCTTGGCAAAAGATTCGGAGGCAAACTGGTCGACTTGCTCGCGGGTGATCTTGTACTTTTTGGCCAGATTTTCAGCGGTCTGGATCATGTTGATGCCGGCGGCAGAATCCTTGAGTGCCTCCCACATATAGTCCTTGAAGCCCACCGGGGCGCCCAGCTTGAAGCCGGTGCGATGGTCAAAGGCAGCGATCGGGTTGCGGGTCATGCTTTCGGTGCCCACCACCAGGGCCGCTTCGCACACGCCGGCTTCCAGCTGCTCACCAGCCTGGCGAAAAAGCTCGAAACCGGTGCCACAGATACGCTGGGCCATGATGGCCGGCACCTCTTGCGGCACCCCAGCATACAGGCCAATGTGGCGAGGCAACAGGAACTGGTCGAAGTCCCCAGGTGCCATGTTGCCGGTGATGACCGAGCCGATGTCGCTGGCAGCAACCCCAGCGTGTTGCAGGGCCTCACGCGCCACCTTGATCCCAAGGTCGGTGGGGGAGAGGTGGCCCAGCGCGCCGCAGTAATCCACCAGCGGGGTACGCACACCCTGGTGCATCCAGACATCGTTAAATGCGTTGAAAAATCCTTTCGCGGCCATCGGGTGTGCTCTTTCCTGTTATTCCTGAGGTTTCAGAATATGGTGAAGGCGCTCTTCATGCAGTGCGGCTACGGTGTCAGCGCGGTGGGTCAGAACCGAGCGCTGGTTGATCGAGCCCTTGTCGGTGATCTCGCCCTTGTCGATGGTGGGCGGCTCGCTCAACAGGCACATGCGGGCAATTCGATTGGCGCTGCCGGTGCTGGTGGCGGCGAGCTGATTGATGATCTGCTGAAAGTGCGTCAGTACCTTGTTGTTGGCCAGCACATCAGCAAGGGCCGTGCTGGCGGGCAAACCCGCCAATTCGCGCACCTTGGGCGTTGCAAAAACCATGGCGCCGACCTCTTTCATGTTCAGGCCGGTGAGCACCACATCCTGGATGTAGGGCGCGCCAGCGGCGATGATTTTGGCGCGGAGCGGCCCGACGCTGACAAAGGTGCCGGTGGCCAGCTTGAAGTCCTCGGCGATGCGTCCGTCAAACTTCAGGCCCAGGTGAATATCTGTTTCATCGATCCACCGCACCGCATCGCCAGTTCGGAAAAATCCTTCCTCGTCAAAGGCCAGGGCGGTTTCGCTAGGGTTGCGCCAATAACCCGGGGTGATATTGGGGCCCCGGTAGCGCACCTCGGTCTTGCCATCCATATCAGCCAGCTTGAGCTCCAGACCCGGTGTCGGGACGCCCAGATCACCCGCCCGCACATTGGGGTTGGTGACAAAAATACCAAAGGGGCCGGATTCCGTCATGCCCAGTCCGGTACCCATCACAATGCGTTCGCCGATTTCGCGCTCTTCGCTTTCGTACAGGCTGTCCCACACCGGCTGCGCCAGCGCAGCGCCGGCATAGAAGAACATCTGGACCCGTGACAGCAAGGTCTTGCGCAAGGCGTCGTCGGTTTTCATGGCGTGGGCGATGGCCTCAAAGCCAGTCGGCACATTGAAATAGACCGTGGGCGCCACTTCGCGTAGGTTGCGCAAGGTTTCATGCATCAGCGCGGGGGTGGGCTTGCCATCATCAATGTACATGGTGCCCCCATGGAAGACCACCATGCCAAAGTTGTGGTTGCCGCCAAAGGTGTGATTCCAGGGCAGCCAGTCCACCAGCACCAGCTCCTGCTCAGCCAATACCGGCATCGATTGCGCCATTTGCTGCTGGTTGGCACACCACATGCGGTTGGTGTTGATCACAGCCTTGGGCATCTTGGTCGAGCCGCTGGTAAAGAGAAACTTGGCGATGGTGTCCGGCCCGGTGCCCGCCATGGCGCGGTCCACCGCTTCAGTCACCGGTGTGGCGCACAGGTTTTCAAAGGGAATGACCTCGCGCCCAGGTAGAAGACCCTCTGCCATGACCACCGCCACTTCAGGCGCCACAGTGGCTGTAATCGCCTTGGCATAACGCTCGTCCTGGGCAAACACCAGCCCGGGCGTGACGGTGCGCAGCACATGCTTGAGCTTGTCATAGTCCACACTGACCAGGGAGTAGGGAGGTGAGACAGGGGTGAAAGGGACGCCAGCAATCAGGCAACCCAGCGACAGAAGGGCGTGCTCCAAGCTGTTTTCGCTCAGGATGGCGACTGGCCGCTCGACGCTCAGCCCCCGATTGATCAGGCTCTGGGCAATGGCCCGCGCCTGGCTCCAGGCCTGGCCATAGTTGATGTGCCTCCAGTCGCCCAGACTGCCATCGGCATTCTTGCAGCGACGGGCCATGAAGGTGTGTGCTGGTCGAGTCTGAGCCCAATGCTGGAGGCGATCGCTGAGTCGCTCTGGGTAGGCCAGCAGCGCTTGTTCAGCTTTCATGTAACGAACGCCTGTCGCACCCTCTCGCATCTGGACGCGGGTGACACCAAATTGAAGTGGACGAAATTTGGGGCCGTTCATGGCAGGTCTGTTTGCGAGAGGTGCATTCGGTGTCAATCGGCTTTCCTCACCTTGGCGGCCTTCCCTTTGAGGAAAGCGCGTACCCGGTCTTTGGCTTCGGGCGTGGACTGGGCGATGGAAGCCATGAGGGCCTCTGTCAGATAACCGTGGTCAGCAGGCTGCTCGGCAATCCGGGGCAGGGCATGCATCAAGGCGTAGTTGGTCAAAGGGGCGTTGGTGCCAATGCGCTTGGCCAATTCGAGGGCTTTGTCCAGTGCGGCGCCAGTCGGCACCAAATACTGGGCAAGGCCGATCCTTTCGCCATCTGCTGCGTTGAACACCCGGCCGGTCAGCATCATGTCGGTCATACGGGCCACGCCAATCAGTTTGGGCACCCGGACAGAACCACCCCCGCCCACAAAAATGCCACGCGTGCCCTCGGGCAGGGCGTAAAAGGTGCTTTCATCGGCCACCCGGATATGGCAGGCGGCAGCCAGCTCTAGCCCGCCGCCAACCACCGCCCCGTGTAGGGCCGCTACCACCGGAACCTTACCGAATTGCACCGCATCCAGGGCCACATGCCAGCTTCTAGAGTGATACACCCCTTCACCTGCGTCACGTTCATTGAGTTCGGACAAATCAAGCCCGGCACAAAAATGTTCGCCTTCACCAGCGATCACGGCCGCCCGAGCCTCTTGCGGCAGGTTCTGAAAGATATCGCGGATCGCTTCGATGAGCGTGTCAGAGAGTGCATTGCGCTTGGCAGGACGACTCAGGGTGACAACCGCAACCTGGTCGTTCATCTCCAAAGTGACGCCATGCGCCCGGGCCCTTTCAAGAATCGGATTGCTCACTGAAGTGTCCTTACTAGTCGCGATGCGTCCAGAGAAAGTTATTACTTATAACCATATTGTCGGCCGATCCGTCCGGCTGAGGACCGGTATTTACCCTAGGGATGGTGTTCAAAACTCGCGCCGTGCGCGGCGGTGCTTTCGCGGGTTGAGCCGCAAGGCGTAAAACCCAAGGCAAGCCTGGACGGCTTGCCTGGT
>JAFMJA010000252.1 GCA_017853735.1 Burkholderiaceae bacterium
AGGCGGTGCATGAGGGCCATGTGGCTGCTGAGGTGATTGCTGGCGAACTCCAGGGTAACAAGGAATTGGCTTCTTCTGCCTTCAATGCCAGGGTGATTCCGAGCGTGGCCTACACCGATCCTGAGGTGGCCTGGGTGGGCCTGACCGAAGACCAAGCCAAGGCGCAAGGCATCAAGGTCAAGAAAGGCCTGTTCCCCTGGGCAGCCTCGGGCCGGGCCATCGCCAATGGGCGTGATGAGGGCTTTACCAAGCTGCTGTTTGATGACCGCCCTGAAGCCCATGGCCACGGCAAGATCCTGGGCGGCGGCATGGTGGGCACCCATGCCGGCGACATGATTGGCGAGATTGCCCTGGCCATTGAAATGGGTGCTGACGCAGTAGACATCGGCAAGACCATCCACCCGCACCCCACCCTGGGTGAAAGCATCGGCATGGCCGCCGAAGTGGCACATGGTAGCTGCACGGATCTGCCGCCGGTGAAGAAGTAACCCAAACTTTACAGCCCACGCCACCCCGACCACACGCTGTTTTACCAAACACTGGCCGAGCACGAAGAGAGCTGGCTGGAGCTTGCCAGCGCGGGCCAGTACGACAGCCAGGGCGACCGCGCAACGCCCAAGGCTTATGTGCGCAAGGTATTTGCCAGGTACCTGGCGGGCGGCATCTTTGCCCACGGCTTTGCGCGTCAATTGGTGTCTGAAAATCATAGCGGGACGCTAGCCCCAACGGGATGGTCTGCGCGCTCAGCACGCCCAAACCCACAGGCACATGGCTGATTGGCCTGCGGACAAGCGGTAGCACCCCAATACTCAGCAACCAAGGTAGCTCCGGCAGCCGAATACCTGTGTAATACTGGAGCTCATGCGGTTGGAATTCCTATCCCTGTGCTGACGTTCTCCGAAGCGCGCACCGACCCCCACAAGGTGGCGCGCGGCAACCTCGTGCTGGTTGGCCAGATTCAGCAATCCGGTCTGATACCGTGCTTTTCTCGCATGCCTGGCAAGGTCCGGGGCGGCCCACCCGAACTCGGACAATTTGGACACGCGGCACTGGCCGACTGGGGATATCCGGCAATGCAAATCCCGGAACGGGCAGCACAGGGCATGAGATTTTCAGAATGAGCGCATCCCGGCACCTGTCGGCCGACGTGCTGGTGATTGGCGCTGGCGGCGCCGGTATGTATGCGGCACTCGAAGCTCATCGACAGGGCGCCAAGGTGCTGCTTGTCGATCGCAGTCTGATCGGACGCGGCGGTTCCACCGTGATGGCGCAAATGACGGTCGCCGCGGCAATGGGCGGCGCCTGCCCTGACCACTGGCAGCATCATCTGACCGACACGCTGGCCGCTGGGCGCGGTCTGTGCGAGCCGGTGCTTGCCAAGATCGTCTGCGAGCAGGGGGTCGAGTGCATCGCCCAACTCGATGAATGGGGTGTTGGCTGGGCACGCTTCGAGGACAGGTATTCACAGGTTCACGCCCCGGGCCATGACCGGGCGCGTTGTGTCTATGTCGACTTCCTGAACACCGGGCCAGCAGTGGCACGCACCCTGCGAACGCGACTGGTGCGCACACCGGAAATTCGCCGGATCGGAGAACTAGCGGTTACTGACCTTGTGCTGCGCGACGGCCGCTGCTGTGGCGCAATGGCACTGCACTTGCCCAGCGGAGCTGCGGTGAGCCTGCAGGCGAACGCGGTCATCGTCGCCACCGGCGGACTGACCCGGCTTTATCGGCGCAACAGTGGATCGGCAAATTCTGGCGGGGACGGCTACGCACTTGCCTTGCGTGCGGGTGCGGAACTGGTCGACATGGAGTTCGTTCAATTCTTCCCGATCGGGCATCTCGCGCCACGGTTGATCGGCATGGATCCGATCATGTGGGATCCATTTCGCTACAAGTTGGGTGGCAGGCTGCTCAATGCCCATATGGAAGAATTCACCGAGCGCTACGGCACGCCAGAAAACGGGCAATACCGCATCACCCGTGATCTTGCGACCTATGCGATCACGAAAGAAGTCGCCGCCGGTCGCGGCTCGCCGCATGGCGGAGCCTGGCTTTCGTTTCAGCACCTGGATGAAGCAAGCCTGCGCCAAGCTTTCGGCCCAGTGATCGACCGCCTTGCACGCAATGGCATCGATCTGACGCGCACGCCAATCGAAGTCGCCCCGATTGCCCACTATCACATGGGCGGTATCGCGGTCGACGAACGGATGCGTACCGGAGTCAACGGATTATTTGGGGCGGGCGAAGCGATCGGCGGCTCGAATGGGGCAAACCGCTTGTCTGGCAATGCGATCACCGAGGCACTGGTGTTCGGCAGACTGGCCGGTGCTCAGGCAGCCAGCTTTGCGAAAGCCATCCGCCATGCGGCGCCGGCGCAGCCCTGGCAGGGTGACGGCCCGGAACGCGACTGGCTTGCCAACAGGCGTCACCGTCCAAGCATCAATTGCGCAGCACTAATCGAACAGTTGCAGGCCATCATGGCTGATGACGTCGGCCCGTTTCGCACGGCCGACGGGCTTGCCCGGGCGCAACTGCGGCTGTCGGAGATTTTGGCGGCGATCGGCGATTCGCCTCCCGGGGGCATTGATGGCTACGATGCCGAATTGCTCGACTGGCTTGATCTCAGACAGATGTTGCTGGTGGCTCGCTGCGTCACCGAGGCCGCGATCTTGCGTACCGAAAGTCGTGGCGCGCATCAGCGCGAGGACCATCCGGGTCTAGATGACACTTGGCAGGAACATCTGGCGATCCGCATCTGCGGCGGCAAGCTTTCGCTCAATCGACAAGCTATCGGCGCGTTGGAGAGGTTGAGCGCATGAGCCAGTCAGCGATATTGCGTATACAGCGCGGCCATCCAGGCGAGCCGTCATTCGAACAAGATTTTGAGGTGCTATTCGACTCCGGGCAGTCGCTGCTAGACGGATTGCGCCAGATACGCGCTCGGCACGACCCGACCCTCGCGTTTCGGTACTCATGCATCAATGCAAATGCTTGCAAGGAATGCATGATGAAGCTCGATGGAAAAACGGTCTATGCATGTACCGCGCGACTTGAGTCGCGAGTGATGCTGGTCGCACCATTACCAAACAAAACGCTGGTGCGTGATCTTTTAACGGCCGTCTCTCCCGGAGACGAGGTCCTCGACGCCGATTGAGCTAACGAGGCGACACGAAGCTTCCCCGGCCCGAAAAGTAAGTGTGGGGGTTCCGGTGCATGCAAGTCATACATGCGATTACAAATTCGTATTACGTATAGCCAGCCATGCGACCAGCCGAACCCCCCAAATGCGCAGCGCACTACCTTTGGGCCGTGCTGATTGCGCGTATCTACGAGGTGTTCCCGCTGGTATGCCCGATCTGTGGCGGGCCAATGCGCATCCTCGCCTTCATCATCCGCAGCGCTGGTATCGGGCACATCCTCGACCACATTGGGGTGGAGTCAGAACCACCGCACATCACCCCGGCACGCTGGCCGCCGCTATAGGATGACTGTGATGCGCAGGCGTGTGAGGGCAGCCAAATCGAGCCAGACTGGGGCTTGGCCGCACAGCCAGCACCGGACTTTGAGATGGACCAGCGCGTCAATTGGTGACTGAACATGACGGCGGGACGCTAGCCCCAGCGGGATGGTCTGCGCGCTCAGCACGCCCAAACCCACAGGCACATGACTCATTGGCCTGCGGACAAGCGGCAGCACCCCAATACTCAACAACCAAGGTAGCTCCGGCAGCCGCATACCTGTGTAATATTGGG
The DNA here is from genome assembly GCA_017853735.1 of Burkholderiaceae bacterium. Taxonomy (GTDB): domain Bacteria; phylum Pseudomonadota; class Gammaproteobacteria; order Burkholderiales; family Burkholderiaceae_C; genus Hylemonella. The sequence continues at coordinate 3,755 of JAFMJA010000252.1, forward strand.
GCTCATGCGGTTGGAATTCCTATCCCAAAACTGCCGCTGCACTGACAGAGGAGAATCACATGCCATTCACCCAACCGAATCGACAGCGCCGCCCGCTGCT
>JAFMJA010000253.1 GCA_017853735.1 Burkholderiaceae bacterium
GAAAAATTTTTCTATCCCCTCGGACAGCATGAATCGCTCTTCATGACCAAAGTAGCTTTCGCCCTGCAGGGCCCGCTCCAACGACTTTTTGCAAGCCGAAGGCATTTTTGGAATAAGCTCAACAATGCTTTTGCCAGCCAGGTCAGTCTTGTTGTCAAAACCATGCAAAGACTTGAAGCGCTGGCTGCAGACGATCAGGCGTAAATCCTGACCCAGCAAGGCCAGGCCATTGGGTGCCTGCTCCACCAGGCCATGGACGGATTGGGCCTGCAATTTCTGCCGCAAAAGCCCAGCGCGGGTTGTTTGGTTCCGGTGGTAAAGCAGCGCGGCAAGCAGTGTCAGCAGTGCCAGCATAGCGAGTACTAGCGCTGACTGGAGTTTCTCGAACACAAGCTGGTCGAGTTGCTGCTCAAACTTGGCCAGCGGCAGGCCCGTCCAGACCCTGGTGACATCTTTTTCGACCGAATTGCCAATGGCAATTTCCAGCGGCGCGGCAAACAATATCACGCCCTCTGGGCCCTGATAGGCCCGCATCGCATCAAAACCCGAAACTCCAAACGACTCAAAAAATCCCGGCCTGGCAGAGAAATCCTGGGTAAAGGTGTGTGCCTGGGCTGGGCTGGGCACCGACAAGCGACTCAGCCCGGGGCGCGGGTGCAACAGGTACTGTCCCAGCGTGTCGGTCGCATACACCTGGAACGCCTGATTTTTGCTGACCATCGGTTGTTGCCATTGCGTCAGCAGCCTGGAGGCATCCAATTCCATGATGATCACCAGAAAAACATCGCCTCGGCTATTGTGTGCGGGCATGGCCAGTGTGAGCTGGCCCATCAGGTTCTGGCCCGCCTGTGCGCTGGCACCGCCTGGCTGGAGTGGCGAAACATAAACCTGGCCTCGCGGCAAGAAGCCAGCCATGCGGACCAAATCCAGCTTGGGGGAAGGCCCCAACTGTGACTCTGGCACAGGCACCACTTGTGCGCGCTGATCACGAGCCACCCGCAAGATCTCGCGCCCATCATCGGCCGCACTGGCCAGGGTGATGCTCAACACTTCAGGGTTGGCATTCATGTAGGCGCCATACACTGTTCTGAGCCGGTTGCGCAATTCGGCGATCGGATAAGGCGAGGGCTCCCGGATCAGCAGCTTGCCTATCTCAGCAATGGCTGGCAGCTGGGAGACGAACCGTTCTCTTTCTCGAACCAGGGCCATAAAGTCTCTGGCTGCACGAAGGTTGTGGTCCTGCTCCGAGCTCAGCTGCCTGGCTGTCTGCTCAAGCAGGTGACGGGCAATTGACTTGCGCGCCCAATGGGAGTAGCCATAGGCGGCCAGCGCCAGGGCCACCAGGGTGGCCAGTGCACCCAACCATATCCGGTGTCGCTCACTCAGGATCATGCTGCGTCTATTTTTTGCCTGGGGCAGCGTAAATTCGGTAGTTGCTTGATCAGCTCTTGAGATCGGCAGACTTGTGATCTCGGTAAAACATGGCCAGGTAGCCCATTAACTCGACCAGCCTAAAACGGCTCTCCTCGAGAAAAAGCTGGAGCCGCACTGAGTTCTCATTCTTGTCAAGCGCCAGCCTCAGCCCCCGGACATGTATACCCACCACATCACGCGGGCTGGCACCGGCAAGCCCAAGTTTTTGCGCCAAGAAGGAAACTGCAGGTCCAATTTCTTTATGGTTATTGCTGAAGCGCATTTCCACGCTACGCTCGATCACATCAGCATAGGCCTTGCTGAGCTCTTCAAAGCTTCGGGGGCTGAGCTGGGTTGAGGGTTGGATCTGAGTTGTTTGCCCGGTCGAGGAAAGGCGGGAATCTTTAGCCAGATCGTCCCAGAATGCAGACTCCTCACTGGCACTCTTGCGCTTGCGCGCCGCCTCCAGTTCGCGCTCCAGCGCCATGATTTCGTTCACATGCCGGCGTCGCTCCCGGGCATACACCAGGCAGCGGCGAATAGCCTCTGGATTGGTCAGATGTGATTTATCCAGATAATCCTGGCTGCCGCTGCGCAAGGCCAACAGCCCCTGGTTGGGGCTGTTGTCCACCGTCATGACCACGACCGCTGCATCATGGCAATGGGGGTAGAGGCTGTGCAGGGTCTCCATCCCATAGGAGTCCGGCAGCCCCAGGTCGGTCAGAACCACGTCGAAAGAATTTTCTTTCAGCTGCGCCAGCGCCTCAGACAGGCGCTTGACGGCAACCACCTCGCTGCCCTGAATACGATCCAGGGCGTTGAGCACGAGCAGCGTGTCGGTGGCGCTGTCTTCAACAAGCAAGATGCGCATGATCCAAATTGATGCCGTATTTGGGGCCAGAAAAATTATTGGGGGGGCAGAGTCACAATGGCAAACCAGAACTCTCCCGCCCTTCGGATGACCTCTGTAAAACTAGCCAGGTCCACCGGCTTGGAGATGTAGCAGCTGGCATGCTCGGAGTAGGCGCCTATGATGTCCTGATCAGAGGTGGATGTTGTCAGAATCACCACCGGTATCAAGGACAGGCTGGGGTCAGCTTTGATTTTCTGCAATACCTCGATCCCGCTGATACCTGGCAGGTTCAGGTCCAATAAGATCAGATCGGGCCGTGGCACAGCCTCATAAGGCGCCTGGCGACTCAGAAAGGCCAGTGCCTGGTTACCATCCTTGACCAGATGCAACCGGTTGAGCAATTTGCTGTTGCTCAATGCCTCCTTGGTCAGCAAGGCATCGGTAGGGCTGTCCTCTACCAGCAGTATTTCTGCAACTCGTATCGGGTTGTTTTCAATGATGGCCATGATTCACCTGCCTTAATCCGGAAATGCAACAAAAAATGTGGAGCCTTGCTTGAGGACGGATTCAACCCAGATACGCCCCCCATGCCGCTCTACGATTTTTTTACAGAGAGCCAAACCAATACCTGAGCCTTCAAATTCTTCACGAGAATGTAGGCGCTTGAACATGCCAAAAATCCTGTCATGAAATTCTGGGGCAATGCCAATGCCGTTGTCATGCACTCCGATCTTCCAGCCATTACGCTCATGTTTGGCGGAAATATGGATTTTCGGACTCGCGCGCCCACGAAACTTGAGGGCATTGCTGATCAGGTTTTGGACAAGCACCGTCATCTGGGTCGGATCAACCCGCAAGCTTGGCAATGGCTCATGGGTGATTACAGCACCTGATTCAGCAATAGCCTCCCTTAGGTTATTTAGCACGGTTTGAAGTACCAGCTCCAGCTTGACATTGACGAGCTGAATTTCAACATGAGATACACGCGAGTAGCTCAGCATATCATCGATCAGCCCCTTCATGCGGCCAGCGCCTGAGACCACATGCCCAATCAGCTCGTCGGCTTCTGCATCCAGCTTGCCGCGGTAGCGTCTATTGATTATTTGCAGACAGCCTGAAATGGCACGCAAAGGCTCCTGTAAGTCATGCGAGGTGGCATAGGCGAACTGCTCCAACTCTTCATTGGACCGGCTCAGCTTACCAATGGCCAGTTGCAGGTTACGCTCCGCCTCCTTTCGCGCGGAAACATCTACTACAGTGGCCATGGTCATATTTCCATCGGGCGTGTGGATCGGCGAAAGGGCAATTTCGGCAGCAAACTCACCACCCTTTTTATGCCTTACATGCAGTTCCCGCCCAAGGCCCATCGGCCTGTCCTGCGGAGACTTCACATATTGGTGGCGGTGTGCCGGATGCATCTCTGCCAGATGCGCAGGCACCAGCAGCTCAACCGGCTGGCCAAGCAATTCATGGCGGCGATAGCCCGTGTCACGCTCTAGCTGCGCGTTCACCTGCCTGATGATGCCCTGCTCATCCACCAGCACAATGCCGTTGGGGGCAGCCTCCACAATGGT